>DOZC01000071.1:0-1212 GCA_003518205.1 Minisyncoccota bacterium
AATCCAGCGAGTCATAACTATTCTGACCGATTTTTCGATTGGATAATTTGAGTTGGCTGCTATCAGTGGCGATTTGACCTGGACTGATCTTGAGATCTGTGACTCCCACTTGAGTGATGGCTGCAATACTATTGAGTCCGGTCATAAATTCGATGAGGGGTTTTTTACTGGGCAAGACTTGATTAACTTTGTCAGTTTGACTGAATTCAGCTGAGATTTTAACAGCCTCTAGCTCATTTAATTTGGCAGTCACTCGCAACAACTCTTTTTTGGCTTTGGTCAATTTAGTTTGAGTTTCGGAAATTGAAGTGATTTGGGGCCAAATTGCCAACATGACAATCAGAATGGCAGTTCCCACCAAGCCAAGAGCAATCAATAAATTCTGTCGAGTATAAACAAACAAGCGCCAGTTAATTTTTGAGGGGGTGATGGCAAGCATGGGTGATTAAAACTCAGTTGAGTCCGAATTAATATCTGTTGAGGTTGGAGTGGCGGGTGGAGTCATGGCAGATCCAGAAGCGGATTGCTTTAACTCCAGAGTCACTTTAAGTCCGTAACTGCCATCTTCGTTGCGCTTAATGTTACTTTTAGTGAGGGAACTAAAGTTGGTTTTAACTTCTGGAGTATCTAAACTGGATAAAAGGTTTTCCAATTTAAAAATATCAGCACTATCAAGGTTCAGGCTTAAGACTTGAGCTTCGCCATCATAACTTACCCCGCTAATAAAAACTTGGTCGCCAAAGAGATTTGCCAGATAATTAATGGCTTGTTGTTTATTATTGCGATGTTCGAAAATCTCGGCTATCGACTTGAGTTTTTGACTGAAAATTAAGTACGACACCTCGAGTGGTTGGCTGTCTAAAAGTGATTGGAGGGTTTGGGTTTGGTTGGCGGCGGCTTCTTTAAGTTGGAAACCAAAGTAGAGATTGAGACTAAGAACAAGTCCAAAAACTCCCAAAGTTAGACCAAAAATTATCCATGATCCAGTTAAAAACTTGCGATCTTGATCTCGAGTGCGGCGGTATAGGTCGCCAGCGCGACCAAAAAAATTAATGGTATACATGATCACAACTCACGCATTAATAAACCCATGGCTACGGCATATGCTTGACGATTCACGTCAGGCAACTCGCCCTTTTGACCGATAAAGGGGTCAACTAACAAAACCTCAGCTGATAACCGACCACTGAGGTATTGAGTTAATCCTGGTAG
>DOZC01000071.1:1329-5194 GCA_003518205.1 Minisyncoccota bacterium
GGTATTGAGTTAATCCTGGTAGTTGAGAGGCACCGCCGGCCAAAACCAAGCGTTTGAGTTGACTGGTCGGTTTTTGACTTTGAAAAAAGCGAATGGCTCTAGCTAACTCATCCACCAAACTTTCAGCGGCACTTTGAAGGGCGGCAGCGACTTTGCCTTCGAATTGAGTTTGATCCAGACCAAATTGGCGTTTGTATTGTTCGGCTTGAGTAGCATCCAAACCCAGATTCTGTTCCAGGGCTTTGGAAAAAATTCGACCGCCAATTTGATTAGTAGCCACAAACTGCAGCTCTCCAGCATCAATTACCGCAATATCAGTCGAGCTGGCTCCAAGATTAGCGATTAAGGTGGCGGGATCATTGGAGGTGATATCTAGAGCCCTAAGAATTGAAAAAAGTTGGGTTTCCAACAACACCGGTTCAGTGCCAATATTGATCAACGTATTGGCATAACGCTCCACCAGGTTTTTGCGAGCTCCCACCAGTAAAACTCGCATTTGTTGATTTTTTTCAGTCTTGGGAGGTCGATAAAGCACCTGATACTGCAAGCTACTTTCATCTTTAGGAATGGGGATATATTGCTCAGCTTGCCAATCAATGGCTGAAGCCAATTCAGCATCAGTTAAAACTGGAATGGTAATGACTTTGGTGGATACGAGCGATTCTGGCAAACTCAAACGGATGTTGGTACGCGGGAGTTTGTGGTCATTGAGCACAGCTCCGATTAATTCGCCGAGTTTTTGGACTTGTTCATCATCGGTGGGGATGGCAAAACCCAGAGAATTTGGCACTTCCACTACTCTAGTAATGGTGGGTTTTTTACCCGCCTCACCGCTAATGAATTTTAAACTATAGGTTCCGATGTCGATGGCGATGGCAGGCATGGCAGGTAATTTGAGTTGGATAATTATTAATAATTTTTTATTTAGTGACTGAGCTGCCGCTATAGACAGTGTAATCCATAAATGATGGCGGAGCGGCAATAGTTCGCTTGACCTCAATGGCTTTAGCTTGATCTGAGGCTCCGGAACTATCTTGAGCCTTGGAAGTGATCGTAAATTGACCACTACTGATGGAGGTACCGGTAGCTTTAATATCAGTTCCGGCAAAAATAGGTTCAATTCTCACCGAAGTATCACCCGCTATCAAAGCTAAGGAATATTTAAACTTATAAGGGCTAGTTCCCGCGGCGGCAGTGGAAAAATTGACGCTCTCGGGACAGCCAGAGCCATTTACCGCTTCAAAGCGAGTGGTTTGAGCGCCAGAACCTGGATCAGTATTATGAACCGCAATGATTAGAGCAGCCGGGTTTGAATCGCAGGCGACTTTCGACCAATTGATAGTGACGGTGGCGGTAGTGGAGACCGTCATTTCAGCAGTGGAGCCTTCCTCGAGGTAGGTTTCTAAGCTATTTCCTTGAGTTACGGTCAAATCAACTTGAGCCGTATTATTATCCAGATTTAATTGTTGGCTGGAAATGGAACCAAAACTGATTTGGTTTTGTTCGACGGCCATGATGTCCGCCAAGATTTTCTCAATCCCAGTTTCAGCAGCGCTGAAGATACGAGCTGACTCTTCTTGTTGAGAGATAATCTCAACCTGGCGACTAGTACGGACAAACAATGACAATCCCACAGTTAGCACCACCACCCCCAACAAAATCACAATCAGACCGGCTTGACCGGCTTGAGGCCTTAAAGCTTTTGCAGGCTGAGGCAACAAAAGACTCCCAAAATTGATCATAATTCCATCATATATCAATTGGCGGCTACAGGTAAAGCTGTGGCTTGTTTTCGACTAAATAAAGGCTGCCATTTGAGAGTTTTGGCGATCAGATTTTGATAGAGCAATCGAGCAGTTTGAATTAAGCTCAAGTTGGTCCAACTGGCAAACTGCAACTCTCCAAATCCGTGTTGGGCGGTACCAAACAAATCCCCGGCTCCCCGGCGCTGGAGATCTAGTTCCGCGAGTTTAAGTCCATCGTGTTCGTGACAAAAAGCTTGAAGCCGGGCTCTAACTTCAGGTGAATGACTTTGAGTAAACAGCAAACAATAACTGGCTTGTCCAGCTCTGCCGACTCGCCCTCGAAGTTGATGCAGGCTAGCCAAACCAAATCGCTCTGCGGCCTCAATAATCATGAGTTTGGCCGCTGGCAAATCCACCCCAACCTCCACAATTGGCGTGGTAACCAAAAGCTGAATTTTTTGGGCAAACAAATCAGCCATGACTTGTTTTTTAACCGCAGTCGACTGGCCGCCATGCAATAGCGCCATTTGAAAATTAGGGTCATCATAAGCGGCTTTAATGGCGGTAAAAGTCTCAGTGGCGGCAGCAATGGTTTCAAAACCCGCAGTTTCGGATGGATTAATGAAGGGGCACACCACTAGGCCTTGCTCGGATTGGGTGACTGATAGGTTGGTCGATTGGGGAGCGGCGTTAGAGGTGAGCTGGCGTTTAACCCAAGCCAAGGCTTCAACCCGCTTACTTTCCGGTACCAGCCAGGTTTGAGTCGGAATTTTGTTAAAAGCCGATTGAGTCAAAGTGCTGACTTTGAGATGGGCAAACAGAGATAACATCAGTGATCTGGGAATTGGGGTAGCGGTCATGGTCAAAAGATGGGGTTGGGGTGGCTGGACTGCCGGAAGTTTTTCCCAACCTGGAGAACGATGTTTAACCCCAAATCGGTGTTGCTCGTCATAAATCAATAAGGCTGGTTTGATCAAGTGAAGTTGGTTGAGAACGGCATGTGTTCCCAAATAAAGTTGAGGTTTTAGGGAGTCGATTTTAAGCTTGGCCCGAGTGGTGCTAGTCAAGAGAACGATGGGTAAATTGGGGAGAATTTTTTGGAGAGTTTGCAAATGCTGCTCAGCCAAGATTTGAGTTGGAGCTACCAAGCAAGCATTTTGGCCGGCTTTGATGGTCCATTCAGCCGCTATACCTGCCACCACGGTTTTGCCAGAGCCGACATCCCCCATCAATAAACGATTCATGGGATGATCGAGGTTCAAATCAGTCAAAATCTCAGTGACGGCCTGGCGCTGATCTGTGGTCAAAGTAAATGGAATTGAAGTTGGGATAATAGTTGGATCAGTCAATTTAATTTCTGGCTTAATTCTGGCCACAACCGATTGATGCTGCCACTGATTTTTGAGTTGAGTGGCTTGATGAATCACACTCAAAAGTTCTTCCAAAGCCAGTCGTTCTCGAGCTAGAATCACCGCCTCCGTCGAGTCCGGGAAATGAAGGGTTTTGAAGGCTTGAGCTAGATCAGAACTGATAATTTCAGTGATCGGTTCCAAAGTTTCGGCCAAAGTGAACTTTTGATTAATCTGAAAATTCTGCCAAGGAGCCAGATGATCCACAATCTCTTTGAGAACTCGGCGCAAGCTGCCTTGTTTGACAGCCAAAGTTTGAGTGTAGAGCGGCACAATTCTGCCGGTATGAATAGTGTCAGCGTCGGTACTGAGAGCTTCCACTACCGGTTGGCTCAAAACTGGCCGTGAAGTTTTGGTATTGAGCGTGACTTTGCCAGCAAAACAAAATTCCTGTCCGATTTTGAGTTTGGTTCTGATGTAGGGAGAATTAAACCAATAACAATTCAACTTCCCCGTGTCGTCCTCGATGGTGGCTTGAGTAATGGAGCGACCGGGTTTGTAAAACTGACTGACTTTTTTGACGGTCGCCAAAATGGTAATGGGCTGGTTGAGAGGAGCAGCGGCGATGGTGCAAATGTTGGAACGATCCTCGTAACGCAAGGGCAAAGTTAAGAGTAAATCTTGAACTGTTGTCAAGTTTTGGTCTGTCAAAATCGCGGCTAAACTTGGACCTATGCCTTTGACTTTTGAAAGTGGATCTTGGGGAAAATA
>DOZC01000071.1:5461-22935 GCA_003518205.1 Minisyncoccota bacterium
CGATAACGGTGATACATGGCTCTTCCAGCTAATAATAAATCAATTACGCTGGCAGAATAAATTTTATGATGAGCATAAATCCTAGAAAGAATTAGGGCGTTTTCTTTAATCTTCAAGAATAATTCTTGATTTAAATTAGCAACTAACAATGTTGGCATGAAGAGAGGACGAATACTCTTTTCTAATTTTTTCGCCCTTTTTGACTAATGCTAGTGCTTTTTCCAATACTTTATTTGAAATTAGCTTTGGTTTTTTTGTCACAGCTATCTCAATAGAATAGTGAGGCTGGGGATTGAGAATGAACTTTTGAGATTTGTTCATATTTGTTTCCTAATAAATAGAAATATATCAGAAATAGAACTTGTTTTCTTTATTAAAACCCCAACAGGGCAGATCCCAAGCTGCCCACCACCAGCCCGACTATGGCTAAAACAGCCAAAATTTTCAACCAGAGTTGGCGGGTGCGTTTGGTCATAAGTTATTTTTGACTAGCAGGCATGGTTGCAAATTTAACCTGAAACCAGCGTTTTTTGCCCACTTTCAAAGTTATGGGTGTGGCTCGAGATTTTAGCGTGATAATTTCTGTGGGGTCGGATAATTTTCGACCCACTGATGGACTTGAGTTTGCAGCTGAATCAATAGCTGAGTCAGCTGTTGCTGGTGGTTCAAATAAAGTTACCCCCCCCTGCTCTGAAAGTCGGCGAATTTCGGTGTTTGATAGCTCTGGAGTTCCCAGTTTTACTAGCTCTAGGACTGTGGCTGAAGCGGCGGGAGTAGTAATGATTAAAATATCACTGGGAGCGACTTTGTCTTGAATGGTGGCTTGAAAATGTTCGGCAGCAGTGGCAGCAGCAGCTGGAGAATGGAGTTGAGTGGTAATGGTCAAGGCTAGGTGCTTTTTAAACTCCATGGGATTGGCGCCATCGGCCATGGCTTTGCGCATGGCAATTATCTCGGTATCTGGGACGTCAGTTAATAAAGTGAAGTATTCCAAAATTTGATCATCAGCCAAGCTCATTAATTTGCCATACATATCATTGGCTGAATCAGTCAAAGCCACAAAATTATGAAAACTTTTACTCATTTTTCGACCATCCAGACCATTAATGATGGGGGTGGTTAAAACCCATTTTTGATGATGATGGTAGGCTTCTTGGAGTTGTCGACCCATGAGCATGTTAAAAGTTTGATCTGTCCCCCCAATTTCCAAATCAACATCCATAGCCACACTGTCATAACCTTGAAGTAAGGGGTAAATAATTTCATGGCCAAAAATGGGCTGACCCTTTTTAATCCGATCTTGAAACATGTCGCGCTCAATCAGCTGTTGGACGGTGGTTTTGGCCATGAGTTTGACTAAATCAACAAAAGTTAATTTATCTAGCCAGTCACCATTGCGTTTAATTTCGATTTTAGAAAAATCCAATACCTTGCTCGCCTGATCTTGCCAGGAAGCAAAGTTGGCCTCGATTTCAGCTTCAGTCAGGACAGGGCGAGAGCTATCTCGACCGGTGGGGTCACCAATTTTAACGGTACCATTGCCAATCAAAAGAATGACTCGATGTCCGGCCTCGGCAAATTGTTGCAATTTGCGCAAGACCACCAGATGTCCCAGATGTAAAAAGGCTCCAGTAGGATCTATGCCTAAATATAGGGTGATGGGGCGCTCGGCCATCAATTCAGCCAAACCAGTTGGAGCAGGCAAAATGGTGGCGACACCTCTGGTTAAGATGGAGTTGGTGGGAGTGGAATCTGACATGGTGACTTAATTTTACCACCCTTCGGCTAGATCTGACTTTGCGTTGAGTCCTCCTCGGCTGCTACAATTGGAGTTATGATTGAAGAACCAACAGCGTCTCTGGATCCGTCGGTTCCAAACCCGCCAAATCAGTTTCACTCTTGGTTTAAATTGCTTCAGGTTAAATTTAAGTCGTCCTTTAGTCAATCTTGGTACTCAGTTACAACTCGGCTGCATCAACTCAAATTCATGACTCAGTCTCGCAAACATCTCATCTCTCCAGCCCAACGCCAATTGGCCCGAATTAAATTGATTCGAAGTTTGGCTTTGGGATTTCTAGGTTTAGTTATCGTGGGAATTGGAGCTTTTTTTAGTTTGTTTGCTTGGTTTTCTCGAGATTTGCCCAAACCCGGACAAATTGTCCGGCGGGAAGGCTTTAGTACTCGAATTTATGATCGCAACGGCGTCTTGCTTTACGATCTATTTGATACTGAGCGGCGGACCCCCATTTCTATTAGTCAAGTTCCAGATCAACTCAAGCAAGCTGTGGTGGCTACCGAAGACAAAGATTTTTACAAACATCGGGGTTTTGATATTTTAACCCTGTTGCGGATTCCATATAACGTGGTGATGCGACAACGGGTGGTGGGTGGTTCCACGCTGACGCAACAATTGGTCAAAAATGTTTTGCTTTCAAATGAAAGAACTTTGTCTCGCAAGTTTAAAGAACTAGTTTTGGCGATTCAAATCGAGCGAACTTTTAGCAAGGATCAAATTTTGGAAATGTACCTTAATGAAGCTCCTTATGGCGGTACGGCTTGGGGAGTTGGGACAGCAGCCGAGATTTACTTTAACAAAAAAGTCCAGGATTTAAGTCTGGTAGAGGCGGCAATTCTGGCCGGTCTGCCTCAGCGCCCGAGTGTTTATTCACCATTTTCTGGCAAACACGATGATCAAGATGTCCCCTACTGGAAAGTTAGAGCTCGAGGGGTTTTGGCGGCCATGTTGAAGAATGATTATTTAACTGATTTGGCCTATCAACAAGCTTTGCAAGATCTAGAATCAGTGGTTTTTCAAAAAGCTGGCACTGATATTAAAGCGCCTCATTTTGTGTTTTATGTCAAAGATCAATTGGAACAACAATACGGTGAGGAGTTAGTGGAAAAAGGCGGGTTGCAGGTGACCACTAGTTTGGATTTAAGTCTGCAAGACGAGGCTCAGAAAATTGTGGCGGAAGAAATTGACAAGATCAAAGATCTGAATATTACCAATGGCAGTGTGGTGGTCATGAACCCTAAAACCGGCGAAATTTTAGCCATGGTTGGGAGCAAAGATTATTTTGACCAAACCATTGATGGTCAATTTAATGTGGCCGCCAATGGTCTGCGCCAACCAGGCTCATCTATCAAGCCAGTAACTTATCTGGGTATGCTCAAGCGGGGTTACTCGCCAGCTTCAATGCTGGTTGATGCCGAAACTAGTTTTACGCCCAATGCCACAGCCGATAAGCCATATCAGCCCAAAAACTATGATGGCAAATTTCATGGTCCAGTTACCCTGCGTAATAGTCTTGGCAGCTCTTTGAATATTCCAGCAGTCAAATCCTTAGCCATTGTGGGAGTGCCAAACTTTCTGCAATTAGCTTACGATTTGGGTTTTGAAACTTTGGCGCCAACCGAGGCTAACCTCAAGAGATTTGGTTTGGCACTCACCTTGGGTGGTGGCGAGGTTCATTTGCTAGATTCAGTCACGGCCTATAGCGCTTTTGCCAACGGCGGAACCAGAGTTGAACCGGTTTCAGTGCTGAAAATTCAAACTAAAGACGGTCAAACTTTATTTGAACACAAACCAGTCGCCGGCAAACAAGTGATGACTGGTGAAGAAGCCTTTTTGATCAATCAAATTTTATCTGACAATAGTGCCAGACTCATGGCTTTTGGAGCTAACTCACTTTTAAATACCGGCAAGGCCATTGCGGTCAAAACTGGTACCACCAACGACCAGAAAGATAACTGGACGATTGGTTGGAGTCAAGAAATCATGGTGGGCACCTGGGTGGGCAACAGCAACAACTCAGCCATGAAGCGAGTGGCTTCCGGTGTGACCGGAGCTTCCCCGATTTGGCGGCGAGTCATTATGATGGCTTTAGACAAAGGTTTTAAAACTCCAGATTGGGTCATACCGGCTGGAATCGAAAAAGTTTTGGTGGATAGTTTATCAGGTTTTCCAGAACATGATGGTTATTCAGCCAAAGAAGAATATTTTATCAAAGGCACAGTGCCGGCTCTTCCCGATCAAATTCATGCCAAACTCAAACTTTGTCGAGGCGAAAACAAGCTGGCTACCGACGCTAAAATTGCCGCCGGTGACTATGACGAACGTGAGGCCATTATTCTCAAAGAAAATGACCCCGTGAGTCAAGATGGGATGAATCGATGGCAAATCGGGATTGATAACTGGATTAATGGCCAAGATGATAGTCGTTATAAAGTCCCCACTGAATTTTGTGGCAGCACCAGTGATGTTTTTGTGAAACTGGCTAAACCCAGCCATGAAACCAAATATGATGGTACCGAAATCGAAGTCCAGATCGAAGCTGACAGTGGCGATGGCATTGAAAAAGTCGAGCTGTGGATTGATGGCTCACTTCGCGAAACCATCAATAACCACTATTACAATGGCAAGGTTACTTTGTCGGCTGGTCAGCATGAACTCTATGCCAAAGCCAAAACTCGGAGTGGCAAAGATGCTCAAAGCAGCGTGATTAAGATTGGCACTGGTGGCCAGGATTGGAAAGCTCCAGATCCCACTGCCACTCCCGCTCCCACCGCCACTCCCACTGCCACTCCCGCTCCCACCGCCACCCCGGAGCCAAGCCCAACTGGAGCCTAAGTGCTTATGAAACAGTGGATAATTGATGGTTTTTTGACCACTGAGCATTTAAACTCACCCACCACCACCAGCCCAGCCACAAACCAGTGGGTAAAGTTAACAGATAATGATCCCAGATCAGCACCGGAAAAAAAATCCAGAGCCAGGCTAAAATAGCGCCCTGATGAATTAGGCGGCGACTGAGAGCCGCTTTCCAGCCAGCTACCAGAGTTAAAACTCCCATCATGCCAGTTTCACTCAGCCAGAGCCAAAAAACCTGATGGACGGGTTGGACAAACCTAACAATTTCTCGGGGCGGAGTCACGGTCTCTAACTGGGCGGTGAATTGACTCAGACCCAAACCCCACCAAGGTTGTTTGAGCCAAAGTTTGACGGCAGCCTGATTTAACCAGATTCGGCGCTCCCAGGACAAAGAGTGTTGTAAAAAAGGGTTGAAGTTAAAAACTTGAGCCAATTTTTCTAACCACCAGGGTGAGGCCATCAATATCACCAGCAGCATCATTAAACTCCAATTGGTAAATTTGGCTGGCCAGCATTTTTGTTCGGTTGGTTCGGGACGTTTTGCCAAAAACCATCTCGATCCTCCCAACCAAATCAATCCGGTAACTAATAAACCTAGAGCCGACCAGGATTGAGTCGCCCAGATTAAAATCAACGTGAAACTGCCGGTAAGACTGAGGATCGCCATCTGGCTTAAAATCAAAAGTGGTTTCATTGATGTTTGAGCTTGATGTAACCACCAGGTGAACAGCAATAACCAACTGCCAACCAGCCAACCAGCCAAAATATTGGGGTGGGCGGTGGTGCCATAGGGCAAAGTTAGCTCGCCCAGGCGGCCAAAATTGCCTTGAACTACGCCATAGGTTTGAGTCAAACTGGGTTCGCCCAGGAGCCAACGATAACTTCCGACTGAATGTTGAGTTAAAAACTGCCAACCGGCAACTAAACTTTGAAATATATGTCCAACAGCCAAACCCCACCAAATCCAATCATGCTTAAGCTGAGACCAAAATTTTTGAGTTAGTTGAGCCAACCAACCCAAAGCCAGCAGTCGCCCTAAACTCATCACTGCCACGATGGGAAAACCAGTCCAACCTTGCCGAATTAAAAGCAATCCTAAGCCCAGCCACCAGCTGAGTTGCCACCAATCAAATTGTTGCCAAAACCAGCCCAATTTTTTTAATTTTAAAGTTGGTTTGATCTGGATTCGGCTGTTAACCACTAGGCCAAATTGAGCCAGAATCAGGCCAAAAATCAAGAAAATATCAGTTAAGTAAATCTTGGGTAACAGATAATCAATTCGAAGCCCTCTGACTGCCCAAGGCAACCAATCAAATTTGTAAAACAAATTGCTCGGTCCTAAAAAGGCTAGTCCAGTTAATACCAAACTCAATCCCAGAGGAACAAAATTAAGCACCGGATTTAGGGGCGGCGGCGCAGTGACGGAGTGACGGCGAGCCATAGTTAAATTAAATCTGACCGACCAATTTTAAAGCCAGTTTTTTGACTACTAAAGCCACAATTTGGCGCCTGACTGGAGCAATTTCTTCATTGGTTAGGGTTCGGTCGGGATGGCGATAGGTCAAAGTAAAGGTCGAGTTGGCTTGAAATTGATTTTTGAGAGTGACACTACTAATCCAAGCATGGGCGGCTTTGAGAGTGGTCAAAATCGACCCAATTGGAGTTAGAGGTGGAATGGTAAAAGTCAAATCTTCGATTAAAGCGGCGGTTTTGGGAGCCGGCTGATAAACTGGGTGAGTTTGGGCCGCAGTTACTAACTCACTCATGGTTAAACTGATTCCCCACCAGTTTTGACCAAGACGATGCAAACTGCCAAGTTTTTGAGCTGGTTGATTTTGATTGTGAGCCAATTGACCAGACAAAGTAATCTCAGCTAAATCGGGGTTTTTAGCATTGGGTTTAATACTCAAATCTGACCGATAGATTTGACCAAAGAGAGTTTCCAATTCTCCTCTCACCTCTCGGTAGGATTGATTGGAAACCAAAGCCAATTGGAGTGATTCAGCCGGCAATTCTTCGGCAGTGTTACTGGGAGGATAAAGATTGGCTAACTCAAAAACTTTGAGAGTTTGACCAGCGGGGAATCCAGCCAACATCTCTTCAGCTGTAGTTTGAAGTGATGGCAGCAGTGAGCGGCGGAGATAAACTTTATCATCAGTCAAAGGGTTGGCGATTTTAAGGTGTTTTGAGAGTGGCCAACCGCTTTTTTGAGCCAAAGCCTCGCTTACCAACGAATAAGTGTACAGCTCTTGCCAACCCCGATTGGCCAAACCGTGTTGAAGTTGGAATTCGAGGTCAAAATTTAGACCCCGAGGTCGATCCACGGGAATGGCAGTGGCCATCAGAGTGCTAGGCAGATTTTGATAGCCATAAATTCGAGCAATTTCTTCCACAATATCAGCTGGAATTTCCAGATCATGGCGAAAAGTTGGTGGAGTTACAGTCAGGCTGTGTTGGTTTGGGTTAACTTCCACTCGACATTCTAGTTGAGTTAAAATTTGAGTAATTTTTGTAATCGGCAAGGTCAATCCGAGGTAGGTTTCAATGGTTTTAAGTGAAATTTTAATCGGTTTAGGACTCCGGGGCAAAATAAAAGCATCGTAAACTTGACTCCCGATTTTAGCCTGGCAAAATTCTTGAAATAACTCAATTCCACGAGCTAATACCAACTCAGCCAGATGAGGATCAGCCTGTTTCTCTTCCAGTTCGGCGGCCACGGTTCTAATGGCGTGAGTCATGGAGGCGACTCTGACTTTTTTAGCGTCCAGGGATTCGATCCAAAACAGGATATTTTTGGTGGTGGCTGAAATCGAGGTGTTAAGGGTGCCTTTGATGGCTGGTAAATCAATAATTTCTCCAGCTGGGTTTTGGAACACTATCTCTCCGCCCACAGTGGTGAAACCAGCCCCATCGAGAGTAATAAACTTTTGTCCTGGTTTGGCTTCAGTAATGATGATTTCTCCACCCAGAGACATGATTTTGTCGTAGTCAAAGGCGTGACAGGGATGACCCAATTCACGAGTAATGTAGTTGGTGATATCAATGGCCGCATCATGAATATTTTGGTCAGTTTGCTGGAGCCTGGTGGCCATCAGTTTTGGAGTTGGTTGGCGCTGAAGATCTTTTAAAACCACTCCCAAAACTCGGTGACAAGCCGGAGTTTTTAAAGTCACTTTAGGCAAAGGCAGCTCGTCCTCGATTGAGGCAGGTTTAAAACTGGCCAAAGCTGGCAATTTCAGGGGTTTAAGTTTTGCTGAGTGACCAAATTGGTGCAAAATCACCGCGGCTTCACGAGCTATCCCCCGGACGCTCATGCTATCGACGCGATTGGTGGTGATTTCGATGTCATAAACTGAGTCGCCAGCTCGGTCATAAATCCGTTCCACGGATGGGCCGCAGAGAGAGACCAGCTTCTGGAGTTCAGTTGGAGTCACATTAGTTTCAAGATGTTCCAGGAGCCAGGTGTGAGGGATAAGAATGTTCATAATCAGGATTTTTTAATCAAGTTAAAATTGGCGCAAAAAGGCGAGTTCGCCACTGTAAAACAATCTAATATCATCGATTTGAAGTCCGGGTTTGAGAGTGTAGGTTCGTTCCACTCCCCAACCAAAAGCAAAGCCAGTATAAACTTCTGGATCGATTCCTCCAGCCTTGAGGACATTGGGATGAACCATGCCAGCTCCTCCCACCTCGTGCCAACCAGATTTGCAAAAGCGGCATTTGCGCTGGCCATTTTCAGCTTCAGTATCTTTGACTTGACCAGTGCCACCACAGATGTGACAACTAAAATCCACCTCAAAAGATGGCTCGGTAAACTGAAAATGAAACGGCCGAATTCGACTTTTGGTGCCTGGGCCATAAAACTGTTCGGCAAAATAATCCAAAGTGCCTTTGAGATGTTGAATCGTGATGCCTTTATCCACCACCAACCCCTCAAATTGATGAAACATTTGGGTGTGAGTGGCATCTTGTTGCCGGCGATAACATCTGGCAATATTGATCATTCTGATGGACGGCCGACCTTTGAGTCGCTCCATTTCTCTCACCTGAGCATTGGAAGTGTGAGGAGTCAGTACCACTTTGCCTTTTTTAGAACTGACCGGAGTCTCCACAAAGAAGGTTTCCCACTCATCCCGGGCAGGATGGTTTTTGGGCATATTCAGACTTTCAAAAGCATACCAATCCCAATCTACCTCGGGATAACGCACTCTGGTAAAACCAATTTTTTCGAAAATCCGAGTCACTTGCTCGATAGCGTGAGACACAGGGTGGAGATGTCCCACCGCCGATTGAAGGCCGGGCAGAGTCCAGTCGATCCAGCCCTCCTCTGCTTTAGCGCTGGCAATTTCGGCGGCAGTTTTAGCCAGAACAGCCAATTTGGTTTCCAGCTCAGTTTTGACTTGATTGAGCCATTGACCATAAATTTTACGTTCAGCTGGAGCAATTTGCGCCATAGCTCCGGCCGCAGTTGTAAACCAACCCTTTTTGCCAAAAAACTTAATCCGATTAGCCTCCAACTCTCCAGTCAGAGGTTTAGAATTGGCGAGAGTCAATTGATCCACAGCAGCTTTGACAGCTGCCGAAAGGCTAATTTGAGTCAATAAATCTGACATATTCAAGCCATATTGTAGCAGTTTTTTTTATCTGGGTGATCGAGAAACAGAGGTCAGAGGAACTCCGATTTCAATTAATTTTACCCAAGCCCACCAGTTGGGATTGTCACTAGCGATTCCCTGAGTTTGCAACCGAGCCATTGCCTGGGCTGTAGAACAGGGGCGATTGATTTTAAAATTTTCTTTCTCAGGATTTGGACAGGTGTTTCTAAATTGGTTTTCTGGCATAGTTTTTGTCCTTAAACGAAAAAACTCCCCAGCTCGGGGAGTTTCGTTAGGTACTTTTAGTTAATTACCTCAACTTACTCCCCGAACAATTTGACGGAGACTAAATCCCTGACCAAAATGGAAAATGGTGATAATGGTAATCATAAGGTTGAGTTTAACAGTCAAAGGTCAAAGCTGCAAAAAGTAAGAGGTGTGTATTAGTCGAGAAATGTGTCATGGTAAATCAAAAAACCCGCCGGGTATGAAGCGGCGGGTTTTAAAGTTCAAATTAGATTTAACTTGATTTTTCCGCCAGCTCCACAATGTTTTTAAAAGTGGCAAAATCATTGACGGCTAGATCAGCCAGCATTTTGCGATCGATCACGATAGCAGCTTTTTTGAGCTGATTTATAAATCTGGAATATTGCTTGGCCAAATCAAGAGTTTTGAGAGCCGCGTTAATGCGAGTAATCCAGAGTTTGCGCATATCACGCTTGCGAAGTTTTCGACCAATATAAGCATAAGAAACAGCGTGCAGAAACGCCTCGTGAGCTCTCTTGTAAAGTTTGTGGTTGGCCCCGCGGTAACCCGAGTTGGCAGCCAAGATGGCTTTGTGTTTTTGACGGCGAACGACGCCAGTTTTAGTGCGAGACATAATAATCCTTTAAATTTTAGCCTAGGCCTAACATGCGTTTAATTTTTCGAGCCCATTTTCCAGTGACCAACTGCATCAAGTTGTAGTTGCGTTTGGCTTTTTTACTTTTGTGACGACGCAAATGGCGCATGTTTTGCGCCCGACGCATGACTTTACCGGTACCGGTAATTTTGAAACGTTTGGAAACGCCTTTACGAGTTTTTTGTTTAATTTTTTTCATAAAGCTAAATTCAAGCTACTTTTTTTAGGGTCGCCGGTTGGGGCGTTATTGACGGTAGTGGTGTTGCCGATTTTGGTGCTGTTGCAGCAACAGTACCGGCAGATTCTACCAGTTTTTTCTTTTTAGCGGGCATCAATTGCGTCATCAGCTTGTTACCCATCAATCTGGGTGGCAACTCCACATCACTGATGTCGGTTGCTGCCTCAATGACTCGTTTAATGATCACAAACCCCTGATCTTTATTGGCCATTTGTCGACCTTTAAAAATTAAGGTAAGTTTGACTTTGTGTCCCTTTTGCAAGAAACCCATAACTTTGTTAATTTTGCCGTTAAGGTCATTTTCACCGATAAACGGGGAAAATCTCACCTCTTTGGTATCTTGTGACCTGGCTTTCTTTCTACCCTCAGCCTCTTTTTGTTGCAGCTGATACTTAAACTTTGACAGCTCAATAATTTTGGTGATGGGCATTTCAGCCTTATCCGTCACCAAAACCAAATCTTTTTCTTCGCCCCGAGCCAAATTTTGGGCCTCAACGCTACTCATCACTCCCAAAAACTCACCTCGCTCGGATAATACCCGCACCTGTGGAAACCGAATCATCTGATTTGCCTGGACAAAAATTCGGGTTGGTTGATGGCGTTTGGTCTTTTTTCTCAGCACAAGAGGGCTCTATTATACACGAGATTTTTAGGAGGTGGAGTAGTGTTTGATGACTGAGTTTTTGACGACAGAGTAAGCTGTTATAATCTGGTTGATGTCGATTCTCTCTCAACTTTTTTGGCGAATAGCTCATTTGTTTGGACTTTTGAAAAATCAAAAACTTACTAATGATCAGAGAATTATCCAGTTGATGGAGGCTTTTCAAGCCGATGAATACGGTCATGAAGCTAATTTACAAACAGCAGACTTGGGCTATGGGTTTATTCACTATGGCTTAATTAGACAAATTAAACCAAAAACTGTTTTATGTATTGGCTCTAGATTTGGTTATATCCCGGCCGTATTAGCTCAAGCTTGCTATGACAATGGTTTCGGTCAGGTTTATTTTGTCGATGCTGGGTTGGGAGAAACTGACGCGGCAGCTTACACTGGTAAAGCCTACTGGCGAACTCCTCAAGGTATGGCGATTTTCGAAAAATTTGGTCTGGGAAAATTTATTACTCTGTTTGTTACCACCACGAAAAAGTTTGCAACTTTATATCCCAACCTGGCTTTTGATTATATCTACGTTGATGGCGATCACTCGTACAAAGGTGCAACTTTTGACTATAAAACTTTTTGGCCAAGACTCAGCCAAGGTGGTCTAATGGTTTTTCATGATATTTCCATCAAAGAGCCTATGCCCGAAGGAGAGTATGGGGTTTACCAGGTTTTTGCTGCAGCTAGAAAAAAAGCCGGGGCTTTAGTTTTTCCATTTTTAGGTTCGGGATTGGGAATTTTGCAGAAAACCAAGAAATAATCTGGAATTTCCTGTGAGGCTGCGTTCAGGATTGACCCCAATAAAAAAATCATGTTAATATGTTTTATATATTACTTAGGAAACCAACAATGAAATATATTGTCCCTCAAGATATTAGAGTTGAGATTTTAGCTGTGTTAGTACAAGAGGACTAGGCCTGTTGTTTTTTAGATTTATAAAAACGAAGTGATGTTGTGTTAGTATCGCTTTGTTTATGATTTTTTCAGCAACGTCAAAAAAAAACTTTGAAAAAAAAATTCTCAGTCGTGAACATGAGGATTTTGGTGTTATAAAACACATTGAAACCGAACTCAAAAGAAAAAGAGGGTGGGTTTTTCAACTACCAAAACCAGAGCAACCAGTTGTTCTCCTTTTATCAGGCGGTCTTGACTCGATTGTAGCTTGGCACCTATTGATGAAGAAATATGGCTTAATGGTTTATCCTTTAGTCATTAATAAAGGTATGAAACGAACTCATTTAGAAATGAGATCTGTCAAATATTATTCTAAACTTTACCAAAAATTGTTTCCCGACCTCTATCAAGCTCCATTTCACATCAATTTACCATTGACAGAAATTTCAATCGGTCAAGCTGTATTTACTGAAAAGGTTCATCCACTGGTCATTTTAGAAAACTTGACCGATTCTGCTGCATTAAAATTAAGTTTATCACTAGGATCTTCAATTTTAACGCCTTTTGTAGCTAAACTTTATGCTCAATTTTTGTATTCAACTCAACATTTAACTATTAAAACTATTTTTTGTGCCGTGACTAAAGGTGATGGAGAAAACTCCTTAGTACCAGAACAAACCTTTACTGCCTTGCGGACGATGATGTGGTCTTTGTGTGTTTTAACTAGAGACTATGAGTGGCAATATGCCTCAGTAGCTTTAGAAAAAGAACTAGGTAATTTTTTATCAAAAGCTGATTTAATTGCTTGGGCTGACCAACACCAAATTCCACTGGAACATACTTGGACTTGCTATCATCCTTCTATTGATCAAACCCACTGTGGCGAATGTATTACTTGTAGTGATCGAATTAAATCTTTCGAAAAGGTTGGGGTGATCGATAGGACAATTTATTATGATCAAAAGGCCAGTCTTTATCGTCGACTGATCGATAAATTTAAATTGTTTATTAGATATTATTTTAATTTATGAAATTTACTCAAAATCAGGAAATTTATAGTTATAAAATCAATGATATCTGGATGATTTTGGAACCAAATAAAAAATTTATCAGAAAATTAAATCCTACGGCAGGATTAATTTGGGAGCTGGCTGTCAAACCAGTCACTATTGAAATAGTAGCAAAAAATCTTCAAAAACATTTTAAGACCCCTGAGTTATCTGCCGCTGGCGTTGTTTTAGATGTTACTAAGCTTGTTAAGAATTATTTGAAATTAGGTTTTTTTGTTGAGATTAAATAATTTTTCAACTTGGTTAAATTAGTTAGTATCTTGGCTACTGTAAATATTTTGGCCTTTGGTACAATCTGACAAGAAGCCAGAGAGAAATATTACTGGTTTGAAACAATTTCATGCTAGTTACCAACAGCATTAACGCCTTCAAGAACCTATTAAATTATTTTCAAATCAAGTTATGGCCAGTGACTTATAATTTATTTTTAAGCAACCTGAAGGCAAAATATGTTGGGTCCATTTTGGGGCCAGTTTGGTTGATATTAGAACCAGCACTATTTGTTGCAATTGTGACTCTAGTCTTTTCTCAGGCTTTTAATAATCAAGTTAGTTCGATTCCATATGCTTTATTTGTGATGCCGGGATTATTAATTTGGAGTTTTTTCTTTGGTCAAACTCAATCCGCCACTACAATTTTTTTAAACAATCGAGAGCTGTTAACTAATACTACTGCACCCAAAGAAGCAGTTGTTTTAGCAAAGTGTCTTATTGGAGCAGTAGATTATGTTATTAGATTAGCGATTTTATTAGTTTGGTGGTGGTTATATATCGGTTCATTTCCTCTCGCTGGTTTGATCGCCTCACTATTGGTGGGTTTGAGTTTGCTAGTCGGATTGTTTGGTTTTAGTATGTTGTTGGCTATTGGGAATGTTTATTTTCGTGATTTTAACAGTATTGTTCCCATTTTATTGCAATTATTTTTTTATATTAGTCCAATCATTTATCCAGTATCGGTAATTCCAATTAAATGGCTCTGGCTAATTCAGTTAAATCCAATTGCAGCCATGGTTGAGTTTTTACGGTCTGCTCTATTTGAAAATCAGTTAGATTTAATTCAGTTGGGAACGTTTTTGAGTTGGATATTAGTTATTTGTGGTTTATCTTGGTTAATTTTTAAAAAATTTGGAACTAGACTAGTTGAAGAACTTTAAATTCATGTCACCTTCCTCTGCAATTATTTTTGATGGAGTCAGTAAATTTTTTAATGCCGATAAGGGTAAACAATTAAAAAATTTATTTAATCATCAGTTTAACTCTGCAGACAGATATGTGGCGTTGAAAGATGTTTCCTTTACCATAAAAACTGGTGAATGTGTTGGCTTGAATGGTTCTAATGGAGCTGGCAAAAGTACTCTATTTCGACTCATAGCTGGTATTTATCAACCAGATTCCGGTTTGATTACTGTTAACGGTCAAGTGGCTCCAGTTTTAGAGTTGGGTTCGGGACTGCATCCAGAACTTTCTGGAATTGATAATATTAATCTATATGCGTCAATTTTAGGATACTGGCAAAACCTAGATCAAAAAATAATAAAAAAGATCATTAATTTTTCGCAACTCAATGAATTTATTTTTAACCCAATTAGGACCTACTCAACTGGCATGAGGGCTAGATTGGCTTTTTCAATTGCTATTCACAGCAATGCCAAAATTATGTTGTTTGATGAGGCTTTATCTGCTGGAGATAGTGATTTTAACTTTAGAGCATTGAGAGAAATTAAAAAACTAATTGGTAGAAAAACTATCTTAATTAGCAGCCATAATTTTGGTTTATTACAGCAAATTTGTGGTCGAATGATTACGATTGAAAATAAAACCATTCAAAAAACTTCAGAAACAAATATTGGTTTATTTTTAACTAAGCTTCCCATTGATCATGAGTTTTTTTGTAAAGCCACTTCAAATAGCATGTGGCCAATTATTAAAAAGGGAGATTCGGTAGGTATTAAAAAAGTCGCTTTAGAAAAACTTAAAATTGATGATGTGGTAATGTTTTCATTTAAAAACATTAGTCAGGTTATTATTCATCGAATTGTGGAGATTAAAACTTCAAAGCATCAACTTCAAATTCTCACTAAGGGAGACTTTGCTGATCAAATTGATCCATGGCAGGTTGAAATCGATAATTATTTGGGTAAGGTTATTAAAATTAATAACCGGCTATTTGAAAAATAATTATGCTTACTAAAATATCAAATTTTATTTGCAGAAAAATTCAGCGATTAATATCACTGACAGTTTTTCCCAACTCACCCACTAGCCGATGGCTGATAAATTTTTACTTAGCAGAAATTAAAAATCGGGTTTCAAGCTTTGAAACTAGCCAAAACCTGGGCTGGTTATTAACGCCTAGCCATCCATTCGCTAGAAAAGTTGCTAGTCAGTTTATGAGTTTGGATCAAAATCACCTCGGGAATTGGTCAATTAACGGTGTGGAACTATGGAGTACTCGCCAGCTTGAAAAAAATGTGATTGACGCTATGGTTGATCTGTACCAAGCAGCAAATCAAAAATTAGAAGGGTATTTTACCAGCGGCAGTACTGAGGGAAATATTTACGCTGCCTGGCAGGGCAGAAATTATCTCCAGACTTTTTGCCCAAATTCAAAAATTGATGTGATCGGCACTGACTTGAGTCATTATTCCATCAAAAAAGCCGCCAATCTATTAAATTTACCCTTTATCGTTAGCCCATTAAATGATTCAGACTGGAATCTTGACCCGAATGGGCTCTACCAGACTCTAGAACAAAGATACAAAAAAGGTCAAAGGGGTTTTCTGGTTTCTCTGACCATGGGTTACACCCAAACTGGCACCAGCGACAAAATCGAGCCCATTTTAAAAATTATCAGAAAACTCCGCAAAAATTATCCAGAGACTCATTTTTACGTCTGGATTGATGCGGCTTTACTAGGATTTGTGTTGCCTTTTATTGAAAATTTCACTCCATTTGAATCAACTGAAATTGGGGCTCTGGTTGTGGACTTTCATAAATTCGCTCAAGTACCGTATCCAGCTGGAGGAGTGTTCTATCGATCAAAGTTTCGAAAATATATTGAACAAGATATCTCTTATCTACCGAATAAGGACAACACTCTACTCGGATCCCGTCCTGGTTATACAGTGGCGGCTACTTGGGCTATGATTCAGCTTCAGGGCAAAGCTGGATTTAGTAAAATAGTGAAACAGCAATTAGAGCATAAGGCTTATTTTTTAAAAAAACTTTTAGAAAATTTTCCAAAAACCGAAATTATTTCAGCCGAAAACAGCCTGACTTGCGGCCTAATTTTCCATGATTTACCTAATCAAAGCATTTCTAAAGCCACTGGAGACAAATATGGGTTTTTTGCCAAACCAATCTATTTAAATTTTGCCAAAACTGGCCGCAGACTGGTTAAAATGTATAAAATATACTTTTTGCCACATAGTAATATTAAAGCTATCGATTGTTGTCTAGCTGAACTAGCATCAGAAAAAAAGTCATGAAGAAAATCTTTAAATTAGTTAACTCAATTAAGCTGAATTGGGGTATTAAAACTTGGGTAAGAAACCGATTTGATTTGGCGGAATATTTTATCGAAAACAAATTAATCTATCCAGTTTTTAAAAAATTTGAACGCCATATTTATCACAAGATCGTGAGTCATTATGGCGCAGATTATAAATGGGGTGAGCAACGTTCTCAAAATCTGCGTAAAACTAGTTATGGGTATGGTTTATTTCATTACACTATGATTAGAAACCAGAAACCCAAAAGAATCTTATGTTTGGGATCGATGTATGGCTATATTCCTTACATGATGGCCAAAGCTTGTGAAGATAATGGTTATGGTCATGTCGATTTTGTCGATGCAGGCTACGATCTGGAGTCTGGTCTGGATCCACATGTCCATTTTTTTGGGCAAGGTTTTTGGCCAAAAACTGATCTCAAAAAACATTTCAGCTATTTTCTTGATTCTAAATATATTTCCACCCACCTGATGAAAACTGCAGAGTTTGCTCAAAAAACTACTCAAACTTATGATTATGTTTATTTAGATGCAGATCATTCATATCTTGGAGCCAAAAGCGACGTTTTGAATTTTTGGCCAAAACTGAACTCAGAAGGTTATTTAGTTTTCCATGACATTCACTTTCAAAAAACTCTCCATGGGGTTGATTTTGAATTTTGGAAGATCTGGGCTGAGATGAGCAACCAACCTTTCAAATTAGAAGTTTCTAATCATTACTCAGGATTGGGAATTATTCAAAAACTTGGCAGTCAAAAACTGCCGTGGTAGTGGTCATCAGCAATCATTATTTTTCTACTTAGAATTTTAACTGCTGACTTGAGAAGGTTTGAAAAAAATTCGCTCTAGGGAAAACTTAAGATTTTGAGTTATAATCACTTCCGCTACCGGACTCTTAGCTCAGTTGGTTAGAGCGTTTCATTGACATTGAAAAGGTCAGAGGTTCGAGTCCTC
>DOZC01000071.1:23019-23367 GCA_003518205.1 Minisyncoccota bacterium
AGGTCAGAGGTTCGAGTCCTCTAGGGTCCACCAGTTTCAGACTTCTGATTCAAGATAACGGATATCAGAGAGATGTTTTGCAGAGTTAATGTGTCGCAATCCTTTTTCAGTAATAGTGTAGCGTGTGCCCTTACGTTCTCCTGATTGGTTAATAAACTCAAGCTCAATCAGTAGCCAATACCAGGACTTTATTCAACTATGCAAACAAAATTAACTCCAAAAATTCAGGCAGAAATAAAAGCATATAAGAGGCTTCTCCGTAAAGCCAATATTTCTTTTGAAACAATGATTGTGTTTGGTTCACAAGTAAAAGGTACGGCAAAGCCATATAGTGATATTGATCTTTGT
>DOZC01000071.1:23485-23793 GCA_003518205.1 Minisyncoccota bacterium
GTGGTTTCAAATAATTTTGGTAAAGACCATCATAGTGAGTTAGTTATGCTTATGCGACTAACTGATGACAAAACAATCAACATTGAACTACACCCTTTTCATCCTGCTGATTTGGCAGATAAGTGGAATCCTTTGGCGAGTGAAATCAATAAGTATGGGATTCCAGTTTAGTGGTTTGCTGACGATGTGTTTCAAATTCCAGCAAAAAAACTTAAACCGCGACTCTTTTCTTTTGGGCGATCGCCACAGTTTTAGCCCAACTCTGAGGATCAGTTGGTTCTTGAGTGAAACTGGCCATGGCATTAGTC
>DOZC01000068.1:0-7748 GCA_003518205.1 Minisyncoccota bacterium
TGAGAACTCGGCTAAAACCAGGTAAAAACCTAAAAAAAGCATCACTAGTCCAAATTTAGTTTGGCGCTGAGGCCAAATCCGGGTAATGAACTCACTCCAACCCACCACTATGGCTACATTGGCACCAGAGGCCGAAGCAATATGAAGTAAACCCAAAGCTTTCAACTGAGAAAGAGTACTCTTCTCGATGTCTGATACCGAACCAAAAACGAAAGCTGCCAGAAATTGTTGACCGGCGGGGCCTGCAAAGAAGTTAGCCTGGTCAATAAGCCTATATTTTTGTAATTTCACTTGCCGATAGAGTTCCGAAACCCAAGTTTTTACCGAATCGGCGCTTGAGTAAAAACGTGAGTAACCCTGCTGAGTCAGGGTTTTTTCGGTTTTTATCGGCTTATCACTCAACCCAATGTGACTGCTAATTCCCTGCGGCTCTTGAAGGACTCCAGGCGTGGGATTTTGAATTTTTGCCTCTTCCCAACCCACGAAACTTGAGGAAATGATAATGCCCGGATTGTTGGCAAAAATTGCCCTAGTTGAGGTAAATCCAGTTGGATCTGGATAGATAACTTCAAACTTAACAAAGGGCTGTAACCAGAGAGCATTGATCATGTTTGATGGTAGCCAGGATTATTGCAAAATTTATCTTGATATAAATCGTTTTAAAAGCATCAAAAGCCTATTTAATGCTTCAGCCATAATTATTATTACTCCCTCATATTTGACTAAAACCCAAGTTACAAACTGATTTTTTCCGCCAAACTAGTGACAATACTGGCTGGGACTTTGGCTTTAGAAGTCAACTCCGTCAGCGAGTTGTAGGGTCGATTAGCAATGATGTCTTCGGCCCGTTTTTGACCAATCCCACTCAGGCTATCTAATTCAGCCAAACTGGCGGTGTTAATGGAGATTTTTCCAGAAGGTATGGGTGTTGGGTCGTCACTCGGCTGATCCGCCTCAGGAACCATCGGAGTCGGCTCAATTGAACTAACGATTTCAGAATTAATTGGTTGAAGTAGTAACTCTTGTTGATTAATGGTGGGAATCCAGATTTTTTGAGCCTCAACCACTGGTTGAGCCAGGTTTATGAATTGATCCAAATAATCCTGCCAAACTAAGCCACTGAGTCCTCCAGCTAACGTGACTACATCTTGAATCACACTCTTGGCTGGCACTTGATAAACTCCTGGTTTTCTCACTGCCCCAGCAATGTGAACTCGCATTGAGACGGAAGTCGGGACGCTGATGGAACTAGTGGCTTCTGAGGTTTTTTGAGTAGGAGTAATGGCTAATTCAATCACTTCAGAGGTTGAAATTCCCAAATCTGAGTTTGTCATCGAAGTTGAAATCTGCTGCCAACTCCACCATCCCCACCAGGTTAATCCCAAGCCCACCCCACCAAATCCTAAACTCAAAATCAGGAGGGTTTTGGACCAAGCTAACAATTTGCTCGATTGGAAAAATAACTTTGGCTGAAAAAATAGTTTGGGAAGAAAAGAAAATTTTTGAAACCATCCGACCCTGACTGGAGCTTGAGGCCAAATTAGCGCTGGTTCAGTTAATTCAGTCGTTTCAGTCATGTTGTCAACATAACAGTCGCAGCTGAACTCTAACTGAAGTTTTTTTGTTACCGAGCTAGCTCGTCTACCACTAAACTACCAAACTCACTAGCCGGCCAGAAACGTAGATGATTTTTTTGATGGGTAAAGTTGCTCCGCTCATGTCAACTAACCATTTTTGAATCTCTGGCAAGCTTTGAGCCGTGGTTTTAATAACTTCATCGGCAGTGATTTGATCGGTGGCAACCGCAAACTGGCCTCGAATCTTGCCGTTAACCTGAACCATGATGGTGACTTGTTCAGCTTGAGCTAAGTCGGGATTGAATTCTGGCCAAGACTGTTGATGGACAAATGGTGCCTGTGAATCTGGAGTTAAATCAGCTGCACTCAACCACTGACTCCAAAGTTCCTCAGCCATAAATGGCGCTAAGGGAGCCAGCAATCTGATGATTTGACTCAGTTCTTCCCGAGTAAAACCAGGATCAGTTTTAGGCGCAGCTTCCCAAACATTCAAGAACTCCATCAAGGCGGCAATGGCGGTGTTGAACTTGAGGTTGGTTAAATCTTCAGTGATTTTTTTGAGAGTTTGATGGAGCTTTCTCTGCGATTGAGTAATTTTTTGGTTCGCTGTGGGTGCCGTCGCTAAAGCCTGGGTAACGGCCTTAAACCAGCGTTTCAAAAATCGAGCCACTCCTGCCACTGCTCTAGTATCCCAAGGTTTGTCAGCTTCAAGTGGGCCCATGAACATTTCATACACTCGGAGAGTATCGGCGCCGAATTCGGCAATGATTGAGTCTGGATTGATCACATTACCCTTGCTCTTACTCATTTTTTTGCCATCCGGACCGAGAATCATGCCCTGGTGGCGCATTTTCTGGAAGGGCTCGCTGAATTTAAAATAGCCTTCATCGCGCAAGAATTTGGTGAAAAATCTCGAGTACAAGAGATGCAGCACAATGTGTTCCGGCCCGATCAAGTAAAGATCCGCTGGCAACCAAGCCGACATGCGCTCAGAAGAAGCGAATTCCTGAGTGTTTCTGGAGTCACAATATCTCAAGTAATACCAACTGGAATCCACAAAAGTATCCATGGTGTCAAATTCCGGCCGCCAGCCTTTGCCATAGAGTTTTTCAGTGCGAGCGATAAATTCTTGGGAAGACTTGAGAGGCGATTCGCCCGTTGGCTTAAAACCCACATCTTCTGGGAGACGCCAAGGCAAGTGTTCAGGCTTAACCGGATGAGCCTGGCCCTCTGGATCATAAACAATCGGAATTGGAGCGCCCCAATACCGTTGGCGCGAAATCAGCCAATCGCGGAGTTTATAAGTGGTGACCCGTTGACCCCAGCCTTTGGCTTCGAAATGATCCATGATTTTGGCTTTAGCCGCCATGATTTCCAAGCCATCAAGAAACTCAGAATTAATCATGACGCCAGCGTCTTCTTGAACTTGGTTTGGTTTAATAATGGGCGAAATATCACCATCCGGACCCTTAACTACTCTAATAATCTCGATACCAAACTGAGTCGCAAACTCAAAATCTCGCAAATCATGACCCGGCACACCCACTACTGCCCCAGTGCCAAAATTACCCAAAACAAAATCTGAAATATAGACTGGTAACTTACGATTATTAAGCTGATTAATGGCATATGCGCCCGTAAAGACTCCAGATTTTTGTCTCCCCTCTTGCTGACGTTCAAGTTCCGTCTTTTTCTTAGCTGAATCTAGATAAACCGCGACTTTTTGAGCTTGATCTGAAGTTACTCCCGCCGCCGCCAGTTCACCGGCCGCGACTTTTTTGGCAAAAGTGTGTTCCGGAGCTAAAACTAGAAAAGTGGCTCCAAAATTCGTATCAGGTCTGGTAGTAAAACAAGTGATGGTTTCGCCGGAGTCAAGTGGTTGGCCAGCCCGATCAATTACCTGGTAAGCAATATTAATACCAGCTTTCTTTCCAATCCAATTCAGCTGTTGTTGTTTGGTGGCGTTGGGCCAATCCACTGTCTCCAGGCCAGAAATTAACTCATCTTGATAAGCAGTGATTTTGAAATACCACTGATTTAACTCTTTTTGAATCACATCGGTGCTGCAGCGCTCACATTGACCGTTCACCACTTGTTCATTAGCTAACACCGTCTGGCAAGATGGGCACCAATTAACCATGCCGACACCCTTGTAGGCCAAGCCTTTTTGGTAAAGCTGCAGAAACAACCACTGAGTCCACTTGTAATACTCTGGGTGGTTGGTAGCAATTTCATTGGCCCAATCATAAGAAATACCCAAGCGTTTAATTTGAGTTTGAAAAGTCTTGATAGCGTCATGAGTGGTTTTGGCTGGAGGCACGCCGGTTTTGATGGCGTAGTTTTCAGCTGGCAACCCAAACGCATCCCAACCCACTGGAAAATAGACCTGTTTGCCTTGCATGCGTTGAAATCGACTCAAAATATCTAGGGCTGTCATCGACTCTACATGTCCTACATGCAAGCCTGAGCCAGAAGGGTAAGCAAAAGCAAAGAGATGAAATAATTTTTGACTCGGCCGCCCAGCGGTATTTTTTTGAGTGCTGGTCGCTGTCAATTGAGCTGGGGTATTTTGAAACAGATCAGCTTTTTCCCAAAGGAGTTGCCACTTGGGTTCAATATTCTGTGGCTCGTAAGCCAGACCGGAAGTGGAGGGTGAAACTGACATGGGGTCGATTATACTCGAAATTTTCAGATAATTTTGGCTATGAAGCCAACTCGTTGCCCTCAAAAATATGTTAGGCTAATAGTAGCTAATTAAGTGATTTTGCCAGTCATTTAACTACTTATGTCACCAGCCGTTCGACTCATTTACCACACCGTTTTACTGTCAGTTACAGTGGCCTGGGCTTTTGTTTGGCTCAAAACTCCAAATCTAGCTCATTACTCATTGCAGCTTTTTGGAGCTTCAGTGTTGAGTTATTTTATCATCAAGCGCTTAAATCAAGCTGAATTTTGGCAGCTTTTACCCTCGCCGCTGTCATTGGAAATGAGCACCGCCACTTTAGCATTTTTGTTGTTAATTGGTGCTACCGGCAATCTTCACTCTCCACTATTTGTCTTGAGTTTTGTTCATCTGTTTTTTCTAGCCCTTTCCACTCACACCATCACCGCTTTAATCGTGACTCTAGAAATTTGTTTGTTTCATTTTGGTTTAAATCCTGAGATGTCAACTATTGAGCTCTCTTCTCTCGCAAGTTTAACCGTGGTTATGGGTTTCTTTTTACTCACTAAAGAACAATTTATTCGCATTTTTCAGCAACAATTAACTCTCTCAAAATCCCAACAAACCATTACTGATTTGCGTCGAGTAGATATAGCTCTGGAAAACTTGTTGTTGCGAATTTTGAATCGTCCAATTTCAGATTCAATTTCTACCACCACTTTAGCTAATATTGAAATTGAGCTGGCTGACAATTCAACTTCAGAAGTTCTGCCAGAAACCAATCTCCTTGACTTGGAGACTTCTAGACCACAGGCTAACCCGGAAAAACTTATCGATGAAATTCTCAATTCCAACGTCTAAACCTTGGGTTTTTGGCGCTTCTGTTTCTAGCAAAACCACCTCAGCCAAACTTGGTCTAGCGGCTCTGGCCACCTTAACCGTAGTCTGCGGAGTGGGGCTGGGATATCTGTTTCTAACAGCTCAATCGACTCAGGCCGAGCGACTCGAATCTGATTCTTTTGTGATTCAATTTGGCAATTTTAATACCGGGGGCGGGCTCCGCACCAGCTCGAGTTACAACCTGACTGATACTACCGGTCAAACTGCCGCTGGAGCTTTTACTGGTCTAACTCAAATCTTGGGCTCTGGTTTTCAATACATTTACACCATCGACACTTTTAACTTCTCCATTTCTAAACTGAACATCGATTTGGGTTCTTTAGCTATTGGGGCTCACAGCACCGATTCGCTGGTTTTAACCATCAATACTAAAGGGGCTGGTGGCTATACTGTCTACGCCTATGAACTTCATCCTCTGCGCCTGGCAGATGGCTTGACTACTATCGCTGACACCACTTGCGATGCTGGAGATTGTTTGTTTTCAATAGCTAAACTTTGGACCAATCAAAGTATTCCCGGTTTTGGTTTTAACGCCGCCGGCAACAGCGTGAGCAGTGATTTTATTAGCTCCAGCTACTTCAGACCCTTCGCTGACCAAAGTCTTTCCCAAGCCATGCAGCCAGTGATGCAAGCCAGCGACATTGCCACTCAAGAACAAGCCACCATTACTTACAAAGCTGGAATTTTAGCCACTCAAGCTGCTGGAGAATATCAAACTGGGGTGGTGTTTGTGGCTGTGCCAGGATACTAGATTATGATTAATCGTTCATTTACCACTCAGATTTTTTGTCAAAGCCATCGACACTGGGACTATGATTTTCGCATTATGAGTCTGTTGCTCAGTTTGAGTTTAACCCTAGGATTTTTTTCTTTAGCCCCCCTAGCGCCAGTGGTCGCTCAATTCCAACTTCCAAGCTTAACCAACCAAAATCAAACCGACACTACTAGTCGGGCTGAGCTCGATTTAAGCCTCTCGCCCCCTGTTACCTATTTAAGTTTAAAACCTGGAGAGACTAAATCGCTGCAATTAACTTTGAAAAATTCAGGCACTCGAAGTCTCAGGGTTCAACTCGAGTTAGCTGAGTTTACTAGCGATGGCAAAACTGGTCGTCCAGTCCTCAAGCTTCAAAGCACCTTTCCTTATCTCAAAGCCCATGAGGTTGGATGGAGTTGGGGCCAATCTCGACTCTTAAAAAGTGGCGAAACTGCCGTGATTGATTTTGACCTAAAACTGCCCGAGACGATTATTTTAACGGAAAAACATTTCACAATTTTAGCTCGAGCTTCTCAAATCTCCGATGTTAATCTCACCAATCTGAGTTCAAATCAACAACTCGGGGGCAGTAGTCAAGTGGCGGGGTTGATTGGCAGTAACTTGATTGTTGCCATTGCCGCCGATGATACTAACTTGAGTAAAGTTAAATTAACTGATTGGTCAATTCCTAAGTTGGTGGATAGTTTGCGCGGGATTTCTGTGACTGGATTGGTTAAAAATTTTGGCGCTCACTCCGGGCCAATTTTGGGTCAAGCCACCCTCACCAACTCCAGTGGTCAACTCCTCAAAGCCTGGTTGTTTTATCCAGACATGGTTTTACCAGAGTCCACTCGGGAAATCAGAGTTATTGATGTCACCTCTGATCCAACTGCTGATCCTCAAACCTGGTTAAACCGGCCCAATCCGCTACTAACCAATCAGTTAAAATATCAACCCAGTTGGCTATTTGGCACTTACACTTTGAAAGTTCGACTTTATCACTTAGATTACACCGAAGCTCAACCAGTTTCTGCCCAAACTTTTTATCTCACCGCCCTGCCCTTTAGCTTAATGATTGGATTGCTGATTTTACCGATGAGTTATTGGTTAATTCTCAAAACTAGAGAGTTGACCACTCGAGTGATTAAAGCTAAACTTCCCACAACTTCATGATTGGAAATTGACAATTGCTCATAATTTTTAGTACCTTTAACAAAGAAGAAATCACTAAACTCATGTTTCATTTGAAAAAAAACCTTCATCGAGTTTTGAGTAAAATCCCTACTCAAAATTGGCGAGTGGCTTTGGTAGGCGGCAGTTGTGTGGTGGCAGTTTTCTGTTTGGCTAAAGTATTTGGCCAGGTGTTTTCAGCCAACCTAACTGATGTCTCGGTTACCACTACAAATTCACGATTGTCGTTTCGGGGGGCCTTGGATGCTGGTAATACTGCTGGAAGTTCTCAAATCATCATTAATACTGTTGCCAATGATCAAGCTGGGTCTTACCCTTCCAGTTCGTCAGCCCAACTAGTAGAAGGCGATGTGTTGCGCATCGGGAGTGCGGGCACTCTGAGGGCTTATACCGTAGCCAGTACCAGCTCTTTTTCCACCATCAGTCTGACTGCAGTATTATTAGCTGGCGATGCTGATGTTGGCGATGATGTAATTTCTACCAGCTCGGCCACTTTAAATGTCCGTTTTACCACCGTTTCGGCCTTAACTGATGGTTCATTTCGGATTCTGGTACCCAGTGTTGGTGGAGCTGCCTCTCAAGATGGCATTCCGGATGGCGGAGCCTTTGACTATGGTACTGTTGCTCCCACAGTCACCTGCCCCGCCAATCTCACTGGCTACAC
>DOZC01000068.1:7766-8923 GCA_003518205.1 Minisyncoccota bacterium
CGATGGTGGAGCCTTTGACTATGGTACTGCGGCTCCCACAGTGACTTGTCCTACAGATCTCACTGGCTACACTTTTTCAGCTGGCGCTCCTTCGGCTGCAGCCGTAACTCTCAACGGCACGGTTTATCATTCCTACACCTGTGCTTACACTGGTGCTGGAGCCGTGGGAACAGCTTTTGATGGCTCTACAGAAGATTACATCAGTATTGCCAGCGTGCTTAATCCGGCACCCACCAGCGGTCATGTGGCCGGCACCGCTGACACCTATAGCGTCATTGTCCAACACCTCAATACTGGTGGCACCGTGATTGATTCCACCACTGCCAAAATTGGTGTCCTAGAAGCAGTCAAAGTTACTGCTTCAGTGGCGCCTCAAATTACTTTCAAGGTTCTAGGTCTGGCTGCAGCAGTCAGTGCTTGCGGTGATACCACTGACGTCACTACCACTGCCACCACTGTACCTTTTGGTGAATTAACTGTCGGATCATTTACTCTGGCGGCTCAGGGTTTAAGTGTCTCCACCAATGCTTCCGGAGGTTATGTCGTGACGGCACTGGAAAATGATCAGTTAGGTAGAAATGGTGGCGCTTGTGCCGGTGATCCCACTACAGCCTCCAATGGTGACTGCATTCAGGATGTGCGCGGTGATGCTGCGGCTGCGGCTGACGGTGTTAGCGATGAGTGGGTAAGTACTTCACAACCTGGATTTGGTTATTCACTGCAAGACGTTAATACCACCGTCACTGAAGCTTTTGCTTATAATGAAAGTGCCCGAACTTTTTCAGCTAGGCAGTTTGCCGATGCCGAAAATAGTGGTACGGCTCAAACCATTTTTAGCGATACCACCGTGGCATCAAACGATAATATTTATGTTTGTTATAAAATCATGCCTGACGCCACCACCGCAGCCGGCAACTATGAAAACTATATTACTTATACCGCCACCTCAACTTTTTAATTATTTTTAACTAAACTTCGAAACAAAAAACCACTCATCTGCCCATGTCACGACCTCGCCTTTTTTTATCACTTCGCTTTTTTAGCTTTCTTTTGTTGATTGGAACAATCTGGCAAAATTTAAACAGCGCTAACTTATCACCTCAACTTCGCTGGCTCAAACCGGATAAAATTTTTGCTCAAACTCTGGCTCCGGAAAC
>DOZC01000068.1:9053-13170 GCA_003518205.1 Minisyncoccota bacterium
CTGACCGCTGCGCCTAAAAACACTATTTCACTCACGGCCATTCCACCCAGAGCTGGTGAAACCGGTGAAATCAGAGTTAAGCCCGGTCAAAAATTTCAAACCACTATCAGAGTTCTCAACTCTGGAGATCAAGCTATCGAAATCGAAAGTTTTGCCAAAGATTTTATTATCGGAGATGATGGCAAAACCCCCATCCAAGTTAAAGAAACAGTAGATAGTCGTTGGAGTTTAGCTTCTTGGCTGGTCATTTCGCCTTCACGCCAGACCATTCCTGTTAAAAAAACTGCTTCCATCAATGTACTGATCGAAGTGCCTCAAGATGCCAAACCCGGAGGTCACTTCGCCATGGTGCTGCATCAACCTGCAGCCGGTGGTATTAGTACCAAAGGAGCTTCTGCCACCGGAGTTAATCAACAAGTTGGCACCCTGCTTTATGTGGTGGTGGATGGCGCCATCACCGAGTCAGCCTTTATTCGAGATTTTGGGTTTAAACCTAATTTAATCGAGTCTGGCCCCGCAACTTTTTTTTATAGCCTTGATAATCAATCCGATATTCATCTTCGACCTCTAGCCACAGTGGAAATTTATAATTTGTTTAATCAAAAAGTCGGTCAAGTGGTTGTTGAACCTCTAAACGTTTTCCCTGGCTTAAGACGCGATTTTAGTGGGACTTGGCCAGTCACTTGGGGATTTGGTCCGTATAGAGCTGTCTTGACTGTGAGTTATGGGAGTCAAGGCAAAATTGCCACTGCGCTGACTACGATTTGGATTATTCCCTTCTCAATTATCATCGCCATCATCATTCTATTGCTCGCCATCATCACCGGCATCATGACTCTGCGGCGAAATCGGCGTCGGCCGCCCAGTTCACCCGATGCCACCTCTGCTTCTGTAAGTGAAAACCCCCCTGCCTCTTATCCCAATCAGTCTGAGACGCCATCAGCTTAAGTCAAACTGGCTGAAATTTTGGTTTGGAACCATAATCATTTGGCTGAGTTTCATTTGGTCTGGACAAAATTTACTCGTTTTCGCCGAAACTCAAACTGTGACCGTAAACGATGATAAAGTCACCGCCACGGTACTGGATCACACCAACCCCTCAACTCCAGTTTTAATTTGGCCGACTGACAATAGTTTGATCACCACTCAAAAGCCTGGTTACAACTGGTGGCCGTGTACTGATAATGTTGGGGTTAATACTTATCAACTTACCATTGATGGTGTGAGTTTTCTCTCCGATCTGCCCACTACTGCTCGAGAAACCAGTACTTACAAACTTGAGGTTAATAGCAATGGTTCGCTAACCGTCACCCCCAAAACTGCCATTGTTGACGGGCTACATACTTGGAAAATCACCGCTTATGATGCCAGGAACAACTCTAGTAACTCAGCCACTTGGAGTTTCACCATCGACACTCAAGCACCCAGTTTTGTTTTAACTCAGCTTGGCGATGTCACAACTGCCATCTCAGCCCAAGATAGCAGTACTTGGCCAACCGCCGTAATTAGCGTTAGTGACAATCCCGCTACTCTAGTCGCTACGACTGAAGCCAATAGCTCTGTTACCGTGACAGTGACGTGGACAGATCAAATTCGCCAAACCCTGACTGTCGACGCCTCCTCAGCCGGAGTCTGGACTACTATTTTGGGAATTGTGCCGCGAGACACTGTGATCACCCTGGATTTTTTAATCACTGACAGCGCTGGCTTAACTAGTGTTTTGGATGATGTTACCTTTCTAGTACCTGGAATAACCATACCTTGGCTAGGAAGTGGTGCCTCGCCCACCATCACTCCCACTCCGACCAGTCAGCCGGGCAGTTTAGTTGGGAGTACTGAGCCCACTCCCACCATTACTCCCACCAGCTCAACCTGGATTTGGGAGTGGCTGAGTGGTCAAGCAGCTACTGAGATCAGACTTCCCTTGATCCAAGAAATTTTACTGACCATCACTTTGCTTTTACCAGATCAAATCTCTCAACCCCTCCAGCAAGCCATCACCACTCCTCCAGCCACCCAACCCCTGTGGTGGCGCTGGGCCGGCTTGAGTTGGTGGCTGATTTGTCTCGGGTTAGCTTGGGTTTGGTGGTGGTGGCGCTGGCGAGGATTTTGGTTTTCGGCTGGATGGAAACAGTGGTGGACTGTGTTGGGCGGCTGGTATTGCTCTGAAACTGATTCTGATCGCAAAGGCTTAGTGTTCAAGGCAACTCAGACTGGTTTTCAGCCACTGGGCTTGGCCAAAATTAGCTTTTTGGCTCGACACCCAACCAATTCAAATCCGGTTGGGTTAGAAACGATTTTCAGTGATCCTACTGGCCAGTTCAGCTTGCCCAACTGGCCTCTAAAAAATTTAAATCAGCCGGCCAATCAATATGCTTTGACTGTTTGTCAAAAATTTCATCAACCACCAGTTGATTTTGTACCCCAGCCAACCGACTGGCCACAACCTTTTACTCCCTATACCTATTGGCATCACCAATATCGAGGTGGTTGGTTAAGTTTGCGCCAAAAACTGCCTTTTCCAAGTCTGGTGGTTTTAACTCAACCTCATCCCGCCCAAACCACTGCCGGAGGGTTTTTTGACATCTCAACTGCCTTGGGTAAATTACTTACTCGCTCAGCCCAACTTCGAGGCCTGTGGTGGCTGGGCTGGTTGGGGTTAAGTTTTTTGATAGTTAGCCTCTGGGGTGGCTGGGCCAATTGGATGCTGGTAATTCATCTCATGGGAGTGGGAGCCACTCGAGCCATCAAAACCCGCCGACTCAAATCCTGGCAGTTGAAATTTTCCCAAATTGACTCAAGTAGTTCAAATGACATATGGGCGATGATGACTAGTCGCCAAGCACCTCATCGAGTTTGGTGGGTTCCCAACCATCGTCAAACCCTTAAAACCCCCTCAGAGATATCTAGTCTCGTGGTAACTCAAATCCAAGTTCAGTTGCCCAACCATCATTATCCAGCAGCCCAATTCCATACTGACCCGATAATCCTGCCTCTTGAAGCCAGTTTAGCTGAGATTAACTCACAGACTCCAGGTTGCCAACTGATTAACTAATTAACCTTCACCTGAGCTAACTTTAGCCCAAATTTTGACTTCCCCAGCAGAGTTATTAAATTGAGTTGGATTCTCATTAGCTTTCTGAAAAACTCCGGCTTCTGAAGCTGATTCGGAGGGTAGTTTTTGCCATATCAAACCCAAATCTTTGAGGTTTTTAAGGGCTTTGGAGTAACTTAAGTATTCCCGCAGATTTACCGCATTATTAGCGCATGATCTGGAAAAGGTATTCCCGCAAAGCTAAACACTAGCTTATGAAGTGATCAAACCCGACTTTATTCATCAGCGGTTGCTTTCAAAACCCTCAACCCGAAGCCGATATTACCGAAGATTTGAAATTAGTCAAAAAGCCCAGAATTGGCCAAAAAACCGTAAGGATTGCGAATCTTTGGGTTTTCTTCTTTGGCTTTACTCAAGAGAGTTTCGGGAACAACCAAGCAGCCTATAATCAGTCACAACTCAACCTAATAACTGAAGTCTACCCAATAATTCCCGGCCTTGGTTGGCGGGGCGGTGTAATCCCGCTCCCAGATAGAAATCCTGCTCCAAAACCAAGTAGAGGCGATTGAAAGTCGAAACAATTTGCTGTTTAGCCTGATAGTCAAGATCTTTTTCACTTAAATAATCCCCTATCAGTCGATCGATCTCTCTGCTAATACCAGAGTAAATATCGTCAACCTGGCTGGCCATAGTCCCCTGACCTATAACCAATCGAATATCACCCCAAACCCAAGCTTCGACTTTTACGATTAAAACTGACTGAGCATAAAGCTTTTGAATTGAATTCATAACTAACTCGGCTGGCATACCTGGATAAACAAAAACGCCCCGGGTTAAAGCGAACCAACGGTGTTGTAATAAGAACTGTCGTAAATAGCGAAAGTTGCGATCGCTCCGAGGAGCCTGCTGGAAAACCAGGAGTGACCACTCTGGTTTTAAATCAACCGAGCTCGCCAAAGCCGGCATTTCAGCCTCAATAGTGGCCCGACCGATTGTTGTTAACCCATAGTGAGTTTGGCCAGCAATTTTCTGGGTCAAAACTAACTGCTTTTTTTCCAAAGT
>DOZC01000015.1 GCA_003518205.1 Minisyncoccota bacterium
GCGCCCGTTTTTGAACGGTCTCTTTCTTAACTCCCAACCCCATCGCGTCACCCACTCCATCACTTGGCTCCAACTTTTAGCCACCTTGTCCACAAGATTTATTCTGCCGCCACCGGAACTTGGTAAAGTTCGGTGGTTTTTTGAGTCACCACATCATATTTAGAGTATTTAGTGGCCATTTCAAGATTGGTGGCCAGACTAGGATTGAAGTTGGCATAGACAAAATTCTGATCGTCAATCCAGAACAACGGCACTCCCTCAAAAAGTTTTTTGGCTTCAGCGCCATCAAAATAAAACACAAAATTGGTGCCATTAACCTCAGCATGACCTTGGTAAATCACTTTAGTTTCGGTTGGAGATAAAATCGGTTTTTGAACCATCGCAAACCCGTCTTCAGCAATAATTTTACCTGTTAAACTGGGAAACTCCGCCAGGATAATTTTGACTGTATTAGTGCCGGCCGTACCCTGACTCGATTGATGAAGCGAAATTGCCCAGTTTCGGCCATTTTGACCAAAACTTATCTGGGGAGCAAACAAATTTTTAAATACTTCTTTGTAAGGAGCGGCCTCGGCTTGATAAGTATCAAGATTAAAAACCGCATAAGTTTCGTTGCTTGTGCCAAAAGCTTTGACCGAAACTAACAAACGAGATCGATCAATCCATTCTAAAACCAAGGCCTCATTTAGAGGTGTCAATTGAGAAAATTTTTGGGTGGCTAAATCAACCAAATAAAAACCTGTGGCTTCAGCATTAGCATCAAATTTTGGCCCAGGCTGAATTAGAATCTCTGATCCCATACCTTGATGAAAAAGCGTCGTCATTAAAGTTGGACTTTCGACATGGAAAATTACCGCACTGCTATCCGGAGACCAGGATGTGATGTAATCAGCTTTAAAGTTTGAGCCAGCCGACATTAAAAGCTTACCCTCAGCATTGACTATTCTAAATTCACCGGTTTTGGTAATTAAAGCTATTTTGGATAAATCTGGGGCTGCTAACGGCGTATTTTCTCCCAAACCCTGAGCTCCGCTACTCGACACAACTTCATCAGCATACTGCAAAACTAAATCTCCCGGTTGAATCGAAACTGAGCGCAAAATCCCTTTTTGGGTAACTGGAAAAGCCAATCTATTGGTATCAGCTTGAGTGAAAAAACGAACTGAATCCAAACTAGAAGTCTGGGAAGCTTCAGTGGTGGTTTGGGTTTTTTGGCCACTCACTTCCGCAACTGGATTGGGTTGAAATTGAGGTAAATCAGCCGCCCCACTCAACCAACTGCGAGTCCCAAATCCCACAATTAAACCTCCCACCAAAGCCACAACTGAAATTAACCAAGTGGGCGGCCGGAAACTAATTGGCTCAGTTGGAGCAATAGGTGATTGAGCAACCGGAAGTTGGAGTGGTGAAGAGCTGTTCTCTGACATAATCATGATTCTTCCAAATTTTGCAAACTACTCATATACTCCGCAATCTTGCCAGAATTAACATCGCGAGGCTTACTGCCATTGTCAGGACCCACCATGCCAGCTTCATAAAGCTGATCCAAAATTCGGGCTGCCCGAGCATAACCCACTGATAGTTTTCGCTGAATTAGTGACGAGGAAGCCTTATCATACTTAGAGAAAAGGCGAGCCGCCTCAATAAATAAACCATCGTGATTGGTGTTACCGTCAGCTCCTCCAACATTGACGCTACCTCGAGTCAAAGTTGATTTAAATTTAGTAGTGACGTCTTCTTGGTAATTTGGTTTTCGACCCTGAGATTTGAGAAAATCGATCAGAGCATGAATTTCTCGGTCATTAACAAACGTGCCCTGAACCCGCAAGGGTTTAGCTCGATCTGGAGGCAAATACAACATATCACCTCGTCCCAACAGCTTTTCCGCTCCCGGACTATCCAAAATTACTCGTGAGTCGGTCACCGATGAAACGTTAAAGGCAATTCGGGTGGGAATATTAGCTTTAATTAAACCCGTGATCACATCCACCGAAGGTCGTTGAGTGGCTAAAACCAAGTGAATTCCCACGGCTCGAGCCATTTGAGCGATTCGAGTCACACTTTCCTCAACCTCAGTGGGAGCAAACAACATGATGTCAGCTAATTCATCGATCACAATGATGATGTTGGGCATAGCTGCCAAACCTGCCAACTCATTGTATTCAGAAATATTTCTAACCCTCACTTCGGCCAACTGTTTATAGCGTTTGTCCATTTCATTGGTGGCCCATTTGAGAGCCGAAACGACTTTATTGGGTTCGACAATCACCGGTGTCATCAAGTGAGGAATGTCGTTGTAGCCGGATAATTCCACTCGCTTGGGATCCACTAAAATTAATTTTACTTCCTCTGGGCTGGCTCGGAATAAGATCGAACACAAAAAGGCATTTACCGCCACTGATTTACCTGAACCAGTTGAGCCAGCAATTAATAAATGAGGCATTTTGGAAATATCGGCCACCACTTTTTCACCAGAAACTCCGATGCCCAAGGCCACCGCCAACTTCGATTTATGTTGTTTCATGGCATTATCAGCCAACATTTCGCGCAGTGTCACATATTGAGCCGAATGATTGGGAACCTCAACTCCCACCAACGATTTACCCGCAATCGGAGCCTCAATTCTGACTTGACCCGTGGGTGCTGCTAAGGCCAAAGCTAAATCAGTCGCCAAACTGGTAATCTTGGAAATTTTGGTTCCCTGAGTAATCTTCAGGGCGTATTGAGTTACGGCCGGACCTTTATTGACTTCACTGACCTGAGCTCTAATACCAAAAGAATCCAAGGTGTTTTCAATAATTTGAGCATTGCTTTTAATATCACCCCGATCAGCCCGCCCGCCACCCTTATCTGATAGCAATGATAGTGGTGGGTATTCCCAAACAGGGGGGACCTCAAAATGATTTTCTGCTAGAGCCGGTTTTTGAGTTGCCTCAACTGGATTAGCGCCACTCAAACTACCATCGCCCACTGGAAGTTTGATGAGTTTTTTATCAAATTGAGCATCAACGCTTGAGTTTGGAGCAAATTTGGTTGTCAAATCAGGTTTTAAGGCTTCAGCTAAAGCTGCTGACTCAACTGCGGATTTGGCTCCAAATGGCAAATTTAATTTGGGAATACTAAAATTTAAACCTTTACTGCCAGTTTCTGACTCAGCTTGTTCTATGAAAGAAGCAGATTTTTTGGTTCCCAAATTTAAATTGTTTCGACGCCAATTTTCAGTAGTTTCCACTACTTCTTTCCAGGAAAGTTGGGTCAAAATTAAACCGCCACTAACTCCAATCGCGGCAAATAAACCATAAGTTCCCGGAATACTCAACAACTGAGCTAAGTTATAAAAAGTCTGAACCCCAATCTCGCCAGTTTGAAATAAACCTAACAAGGATAAAAAAAGTAAAACTCCGCCCAATAAAACATGAGGTTTGGACCAAGCCCACTTGGTGCGAAATAAAACTAAACCCGAGGCCATGCTTAAAAACGGTAAAAATAAGGCCGCCAAGCCAATTTTTTGAATTAAGAAACCATTAATGACTTTTAGAACTTGTCCCTGGCCAGTAAAAGACAGCATCACCAACAAACCCATCAAAATCAGTACCACTGCTGCGATCGAGACAGTAGTTTCTGGTCTCACATCAAGAACTGGAAGTTTAAATTTTTTTCGTCTCGGCATGAATTTAACTCAGTCTCACAAGTGATCACCGCAGCGCTAAAAGCTGCAAAATGCCCAGACCACTTACTATTATTGCTAAAAGATAAAATAACCACCCAATAATTCGATTAATAATCAGATAAAAATATTGCAATTGAGAACATGATTTACCCAAACACAAAGAGCGTTTGGCCCGACCCATGACTCGAGTAAACAGCAACCCTAGTTCAAAAAGGAGAAAAGCTTGAAAGACCGTAATAAGACTGAACCACCACATGCTCACTCTATAGTACTACAGATCAAGTATTGTGACTACGATGACCGGCTCCCGTTGAATCACTTTATAGAGTCGCCGAGCTAATCGTCGCTCCAAAGTTCGCTTCAATTCTTCATCTTTAATCTTCGCATCCAGCTGTTGAATAATTTCAATCGAACGCTCTTTAATGAAAGTAATCACCTCATCAGCGTGTTTCATAAACACAAATCCTCGTGAGATCACCTCAAGCTTACGAAGTTGCAGTTCTCCATCCTGGCGGGGAATGACGATTACTACCATTCCAGCTTGGGATAATGACAATCGATCTGACAGCACCACCGGACCGACATCACCAATGCCCAAACCATCTACCACTCGAGGAATAATACTGATTGTTTCAGCAATACTAGCTCGAGTTTGAGCCAGCTCTAAAACTTCTCCCATTTTAGGTAATAGCACATTTTCATCAGCAAATTTCAGTTCGGCCATGACTTTACGGCGAAATAAAGCTCGATGCCGATCAGCTCCACCAATGGGCATAATATATTTTGGTTTCACCAAATTCACCAATCTCATTTGTTCTGGAGCACTAGCGTGACCTGATTGATGAACTCCAGAATTAATATCTGGATAGATCACTTCAATCTCATTACGAGCCAATTCATCTATGGCTCGAAAATAAGGCACCTCATTTCCCGGAATGACGTCGGCTGAAAAAACCACCATATCTCGCTGGGTTAACTGTAAGTCGCGGTGTTCTCCAAAAACTGCTCTGACCAATGACGATCCTTCTTGACCCTGACTTCCAGCCACAATGACACAAAGTTGGTCATCGCGATAATCGTTGAGATTTTTTTTGTCGACCAACATATCTTTGGGAATGGTAAGTTTTTCGAGCTCTTTGGAAACTCGCACGTTCTGCTCCACTGAACGACCAACCAAAACAATTTTTCGCTGAAATTTTTCTGCCACCGTCACCAGTTGTTGAATTCGATGAATGTGTGAACTCATGAGAGTGACCACAAATTTACCCTGAGCCTCCGCCATCAGCTGTTGCAGCACCGGACCAACTTTTGACTCAGACGCCACTGGTTCCGTTCGCTCGATTCGCAAACAATCTATGAGCATTAATAACACACCTTGTTTTCCCAATTGCTCTACGGCTGCAAAATCTGGCAACACGCCATCCACTGGGGCTGGATCCAATTTGAAATCAGAGCCGTGATAAATTAAACCCTCTGGGGTATCGATCACCACATGTTTGGTATCCGGCACAGAGTGAGTCATGGCAATGGTCATGGCCTGAAAAACTGAACCGATTTTGACCGGTACTCGATCTTTCAAAACCGTGATGGTTCGCTCAAAACCTTTATCAGTAATGCGTTGATTCGCAAAACCAGCCGTCAATGACGAGGCATAAATCGGAAAGTTTGGTAAATCCGGCAAAATATATGGCAATGCCCCAATATGATCATCATGACCATGACTCAAAACCAAGCCCATAATTTTTTTGCCGGCAGCCAGCTGTTTTTGAAGGTAGCTAATGTCTGGAATCAATGAATCAACCCCCGGCATATAGACATCCGGAAAGCCAATGCCACAATCAACAATCAAAATTTCATCACCATACTCATAAACATACATGTTTTGAGTCACATTACCCATACCCCCGAGGGGAATTAAACGTAATTTAGCCATATATTCCTTTCAAATTTCTTCACAACTGAATCCTAAAATCAAATCCCGGATGTTTAAACCTATCAACTAATCGAGCCAACCAAGATTTGACTCTGACCGATCGATACGATAGAAAAGCGCAGGTCACTAAAGAGGTAAAGTTCAAAGCGCTCCACCAAAACATTAAATAGTTGGCTGTTAACCCTGGTTCTTTTAGAAAAAATCCCCCGACTTGGATTATAAAAAGTAAACCAATTAAAATTTTCATAATTCGCATAAATTGGAAACCCTTTTCTTGTTTTGGATCTGAAAGCCAAAGAGAAACAAAGATCAACCCCCCAGAAATTAAACCACTCCCCACAAAACTGTAAAACAAGAATTGAGATAGTTGCAATTCCAACGGAAAAAAAAGATTAACTAAACTTAAAATCGTCATAATCAGCATGCCACCGCCAAAAATAATCAGGTGAGTTAGCCACAAATGAAAATATTCCAAATAGCCAAACACATCGTAAAGTGGGTCGCGTGAAACATTCAAACTCACAGTTTTAGTTAAAGAATGCACCATTTCAAACCCAAAAATATACAGAAAAACTACACTAAAACCATTATCAATTAATAAATAATTTAAATCTGAAAGGTTTTGAACCAAATTATTTTTTAACAATAAAAACAGTAAAACCTTGCTCCAAACAAACGCAATGGGCGTTAAAATAAAAGCATAAAAAAACTGCACAATGTCAAACCGAAAGACTTCGCCTCGACCGATAAATCGGTACATCAAAATCGAACCAATTAACATCAATACCGGAATCATCACCAAAAACCAACTCATGAGATTATCTTATCATGTTTCCTCAGGCTAAAGCAGTTGGGCTTTGACAATTTTGGCGAAAGTTTGAATCTCAGATTGATCTTTTAACCACGCCATAATTTTGGGTAATTTTTCGAAATCAGAAATAAAAGCGGTTTTCATTTGAGTTGAACGGAGCGCCGCGGCTGGGTGATACATTGGCAAAATAAATCGATTCTGACCCGCCCAAACCACTTTGTGTAATCGGCCGTGAACCTGAGAAATTTTCACCTCAGACAAAAACTTGGCCATACTAAACCGCCCCAATGTCACAATTAATTTGGGATTGATCAGATCAATTTCGCGATCTAAAAAGGGTTTATAAGCTGCAATTTCTTCCGGAGTTGGATCACGATTTTCCGGTGGCCGAGCCTTAATAATATTACTAATAAAAACTGATTCGGGAGGAAAACCCGCTTCAGTCAAAGTTTTTCGAAGCAACTTGCCTGATACTCCCACAAAAGGCCGGTGCTCGACTGATTCATGAAATCCCGGAGCCTCTCCAATCAATAGAATTTCAGCTGTTGGTGAACCCTCTCCGGGCACAATGTTCTCAGCCCGAGGTGCCAATGGTAAATCTCCCGCCACCGCGGCAGTTTCTAAATCCTGAATAATTTGAGCTAGAGACATGGAAACCAAACTAACTTGAATTAGTTACACCTTAGCGCCAACTTGATATTGAGTCAAGTCAAGTTTGCCACAAGCAGCCAAATGAGTGCTCAGTTTTGACAAATAGTGAGTTACGGTTTTAGGACTCGAAATCGACACCGGGGTTGAAGCTGTGGTTGGAGTCCGGGTCGGGGTTGGAGTCCGGGTCGGGGTCGGGGTTGAAACTGGATCCAACAA
>DOZC01000080.1:0-4141 GCA_003518205.1 Minisyncoccota bacterium
GTTGGTGATCCCGATACCGACATTATTATTGAGCTCACCTTTGATCCCCCGTGGACTCCTGATATGATGAATGAAGCAATTAGACTGGAGTTGGGACTCTAAAATCTATGACCATTTATCTGGGTGCCGATCATGGCGGTTTTATGCTCAAAGAGCAGTTAAAAACTTGGTTAACTGCCTCAGGACATCAGGTAGTCGATTGTGGGGCTCCAACCCTGGCAACTGACGATGATTATCCCCAATATGCCGCGGCTACGGCGCGAGCCGTGGCAGTTGAGTTAGCAGCTGGTCGATCTGCTGCGGGATTTTTACTTTGCAAATCAGGTAGTGGCATGGTGATTGCGGCCAACAAAATTCCTGGCACCAGAGCAGTTGAGTTATTTGATGAAAAAACTACTCGCCACGCTCGGATGGATAATGACGCTAATATTGGCTGTTTTTCAGGATCTTGGCAAAGTTTGGATGAAATTAAAGTTTTAATCGCAGTTTTTTTGGCTACTCCTTTTAGCCAGGCCGAGAGACACCAGCGGCGAATTCACCAAATTGCAATTCTGGAGTCAGAGTCAGTGACTCAAAAATAACCAACAGAACTAAAAAATAGTCAACAGACTTTATGCCAATATATCCAGCTATTTTGACTACCGATATTGCGATACTTCAGCACCAACTTGATTTGGCGGCAAAATTTTCTGATTTAACAGCGATTCAAATTGATTTAATTGATGGTGAATATGTGGATCAACAAACCGTGAGTTTGCAATCGGTAGTAGAAGTTGAAAAACATGATTTACCAATTGATTTTCATTTAATGACCAATGAGCCGATGGATTTAGTTTGGGAATTAATTGACTGGAAGAATGATTTGCCAATCCGCAGTGTGGTGGCTCAAATCGAACGGATGTCATACCCAGATCAATTTCTGGCGGAAGTAAAAAATCAAGGTTGGCGAACCGGATTGGCTTTAGATATTTACACCCCCTGGGAAGAGATTGATCCGGCTTGGTTGATTGATGTGGATGTGATTCAGTTGTCTGGAAATGAAACTGGTCGATCTGGTCAGGACTTAAATGAATTAATTTGGCCCAAATTAAAAGCGGTGCGAGCCACTCTTGACCAACTTGCCGAGTCGTCGGCCGCTAAAGCCGCAACTTTAGCTCAACCCGTTGAATTAGTAGTTGATATTGGAGTTAATCTCAAAACTGCCCCAAAACTTATCGCAGCTGGAGTAACTGGTTTGGTGGCCGCCAGTGCAATTTGGAACGATTCAGAACCGGTCAAAGCTTTTGAAAATTTATCAAATTTATATTAATATTTGTCGCCCTGGGCGAATTAAATCAAAAACTATGAACAGTCCTGCTCTTAAAATCCAACTGCCCGAACTTAAAAAAAACTGCAATCTCAAAAAGATTGCCATTTTTGGCGGCGCCGATGTGGATAAAAATCATCCACTTTATCAAGAAGTTTTTCGAGTTGCCAGGTATTTAGCTTACAATGACAAAGTAGTAATCGACGGTGGCGGTCCCGGAGTGATGTTGGCTGCAACTGAGGGAGCAAAGTCGGCTGGTGGAAAAACTTTGGCAGTGACTTTTTATCCTACCGACATGCCTAACTTTGAGGGTCGATTTGGAGAAAATAAAGTTGACAAAGAAATTAAAACTGCCAATTATATTGAAAGAATGTTTGGTCTGATGTATCAGGCCGATGCCTTTATTTGTTTTCAAGGCGGCACTGGAACTCTAAGTGAATGGGCTACCGCCTGGTTGCTGGCTCATCTCTATTATGGCAATCACAAACCATTAATTTTATATGGTGAGTTTTGGTATGAATTAATGCGAGTTGTCAATGAAAATTTTCAAATCGGCGAAACAGAAAACTTAGTTTATAAAATTGTTCGCAATGAAGCCGAACTGATTACTGCTCTCCAGGAGTTCGAGTCAGAACTGGAAAATCGGTGTCAATTACCTCACGAAACAACTGACTAATTCAGTCTCCAGTCATTGCAGCCAACTCTAGCTTGAGGGTACAATGAGATACTGCCCTGAAGCAGTCCTGCCTATGTTTCAAGTCATTACGATTGGTTCGGCTTTGGTGGACATTTTTGTTCATTCTAGCCAATTTGCATCTCAATCAAGCGAGCGAGATGAATTGTTGTGTCTAACCTCTGGAGATAAACTTGATATTGAAGGCTTTCGAGTTTTTTCTGGCGGTGGAGCGACCAATACGGCTGTAGGATTTCAACGTCTTGGTTTTCAAACTGGCATCATCTGTGAGTTGGGTCGAGACGATTTGGCTCAAATAATCCTCAATGATTTAAAGCGCGAGCGAGTCATGACTCAATTAGTCATTGCCGAAAAAAAAGAACAAACTGGTGGTTCAATCATACTAGTAGATCAGGTTGGCGGTCGAACGGTGTTGGTGCATCGAGGAGCGGCTTCGTTGTTGGATACCTATGATATTTCGCCATTTTGGTTATCTCAAACTCGTTGGGTCCATCTTTCGAGCATCGCCGGAAGATTACCAGCTCTGGAGAAGATTTTTCAAACTTTAACTCGCTCTCATGAGGTGGGATTGTCTTGGAATCCAGGCAAAACCGAACTGGAATTATTGCGAACTCATCAACTTAAGCTGTCAGAAATTCCTTGTCAAATTTTCTTTGTTAATCAAGAAGAATGGCAATTGTTGGGCTCAGTTCAAGCTGAAGTTTTAGAAAATTTTTCCGAAGTTGTGGTCACGGCTGGTAAAGCTGGCGGCATGGTGTATGTTTCTGGGAAACCGGCCTGGAAATTTTTGAGTCAAAGTCAATCAGTGGTGGCGGATGAAACCGGAGCCGGTGACGCTTTTGCCACTGGGTTTGTGAGTGCAAAAATACTGGGTCATTCCACTAGAATCGCTATTGCTTGGGGAGTTAAAAATGCTGGTTCAGTGATTAGTTATTATGGTGCTAAACTGGGCTTGTTGGATCGCGATCGCTTAATTCGGGCGGTGGCGGAAGTAGGTGACATCGAAACTCGACTCGAAACGGAAAATCTATCATGACTGACGCCAAAACCCTGCTCCAACAAGAAATTACGGATCTTAAAGCTAAAGTTACGGCTGTTAAATTGCCCGATGAGATGGCTCTTAAAGTTGCTAAAGAGCTGGTCGCTTTGGAACGAAGTATTGAATTGGGAAATTATGATGAAAAATACGAAAAAGTTTCTCGCTATGTAGATTGGATTCTCAAAATTCCCTGGATAACTGAAACTCAAGACACTCTAGACATTAAACATACCCTCGAAGTCTTTGACTCTCATCATTTTGGGATGCAGGAGGTCAAAGATCGATTTTTGGAATATGTTTCGGTTTTAAATCTAAGAGCTTCTGAAGGTCCAAATTCAGAATTTCGGGCCCCGATTTTGCTGTTGGTGGGATTGGTGGGTACAGGTAAAACTACTTTTGCCTACTCTTTAGCTGAGGCTCTCAATCGCAAGTTAGTTAGAATTCCTTTTGGAGGTTTAGCTTCGGCCAAAGAACTTCGTGGCAGCTCACGTTTACTTTTGGGGGCTGAGCCAGGTCGAGTCATTAAGGGTATCTGTGAAGCGGGAGTTCGCAATCCAGTGATTTTACTGGATGAAATTGATCGGGCTACAGATGAGGCCAACATGGACATCATGGGTGTTTTGGTGGAATTATTGGATCCAGCTCAAAACAACGCTTTTGTGGATACTTTTATTGATTTTCCTGTCGATTTAAGTCATGCAATTTTCATTGCTACAGCCAACAACACCACTAAAGTAGCTACAGCTGTGTTGGACCGGATGGAAAAGATTACGATGCCGTCATATACGGACTATGAAAAAATTGTGATTGCTCAAAAATACATTTTACCCAAACTTTTAGCTGATGCTGGGCTAAAACCAAACCAATTTATTATCGAAGAAGCAGTTTGGGCTAAAATCGTTCGGCCTTTAGGATTTGATGCTGGAATCAGAACGCTTCAACGCACGCTTCAGGGCGCAGTCCGGAAAGCGGCTCGGATTATTGTGGAGCGTGGCTTTACTGAAGTTTACATTACGGTTGAAAACTCAAAGATTTTCTTGCCGGCGTACTAAGATATGCGCTATAGTAGTAATACAATTGAAATTTGACCCACAGAAAGCCT
>DOZC01000080.1:4247-4759 GCA_003518205.1 Minisyncoccota bacterium
AGCCTGCCATGTCTGATACTTTTTCGTCCTATTACGCTGCCGCAACTCCTCAAGCACCATCAGTAACTAGTCCAGTCACAGCTAACTCAGCTTCATCGACCCCATCGACTTTATCACCTATGGATCGGTTAGAGTCACTGCTTCGCGAACTTCAAGCTGAGTCAGCTCAATCAACAGTTAATCCTTCGGCCCCAAAACTGAATCAAACTAATCCAGATTTTGCGGCCGCTTTGGCTAAGGCCACAATTCCTTTAGTTACCGATGAGCCGAGCCAAACAACTTCAGCTTTTTCCCAGACATCTGACGATGAGATTAGCTCCTATGGTCGAATGATGCGACAATTGAGTCACAGCTATCAATCTGGTCAACCTTCGCTTGCTCAGTTACTTCAGTTAGTTAAGTCCAGCAAAACAATGGCACCGGTACAACCAATTCCGCCTCATATTTTACCTCGTCGGCAATTCCAGCCATCTGTGCTGGAAAAAAGTTTGTTGGATCCAGTTTCAACCCCG
>DOZC01000038.1:0-1017 GCA_003518205.1 Minisyncoccota bacterium
ATCCTGTGACCAATGCTTACAGCGAGGGTTCAGACGACGCCTATGGTGCCGTTACCAACACCGAGTTGTTTGTCAGCAACATGATTGGAGCTATAACCATCCTGGGAGGGTTATTTTTTCTACTTTTTTTCTTCCTGGGAGCTTTTAGTTGGATTTCAGCCGCTGGTGATAAGGGTAAAGTCGATAAAGCCCGAGAACAGATGACCCAAGGAGCGGTGGGAATGATTATCATGATTGCGGCTTACGGCGCTATTGGTTTAGTTGGTTCAATTATTGGCTATGATTTACTCAATCCTGGAGCTCAATTTTTGAAATTAGTTCCTGGTTATTCTCCTTAGGAGCATTAAATTTCCCAAATTTTTATGTCTTTTCAACTCAATCCCAAATCAAATTTTTATCTCGCTCCCATTCTGGCTGTGGCAACTTTTTTTAATCAGGCGGCAACGGTTTCAGCCGAGATTTCCAATCCCGTGATTGGAAATCTCGGTGAAAATGCTACCAAAGCTAATAGTGGGGAATTATTTACTGGTTATTTTGTGCTACTCTGGCGGGCCGGCATGAGTTTGGGGTCACTGTTGGTGTTGGTTTATTTTGCCTGGGGAGCCATTGAGTGGATTACTTCAGGTGGCGACAAGGGTAAGGTGGAAAATGCTCGCAACAAAATCACTAATTCCCTAATTGGCATCATAATTTTAGTCAGCAGCTTCACAATTATTGGTTTCTTTAGCAACTTAGTCTTTGGCAACAACTTTAATTTATTAAAATTAACCTTCCCCAGCGCCATATAGCTGAGGACATAATGACTCATAAACTATGACGTATCTTCTCGGCATCACTCTCGATATCGCTGGCAAAGCCATTGACCAAAAAGTTCCTGGCTCGGCCAATCTAACCACCGCCGATGCGGGTTTTGGAGCCCTAGTGAGTGGTTTATTGAGTATGACAATGTCTTTGGGAGCGATTTTGTTACTGGGATATCTAATTTGGGGCGGAGTTGAATGGATTACCTCAGGTGGC
>DOZC01000038.1:1107-4715 GCA_003518205.1 Minisyncoccota bacterium
TTGAATGGATTACCTCAGGTGGCGACAAGGGTAAGACCGAAAGTGCTCGCAATAAAATTACCGCCGCAATTACTGGGCTTTTGGTTTTAGCAGCCTCGATCGCCGTGGTGACTATGGTTCAAGGATTTTTGGGGCTATGTTTTCTAAACTTTGGAACCAATTGCTCATAAAATCAGACTCAAAATAAAGGTTTGACTTATTTATTTGAAACTTGATATAATTGAAGCTCAGAAGCGCGATCAAGATTGATTGCACCATAAAAAAAGGAGAGTCATGAAAAAATTACAACAACTAGCTTTATCTTTGAGCGGAGCCGCCACTGGCCTAGCTCTAAGTGCCAAAGTGGCTTTGGCCGCTACCGGATTGAAAGATGTTAACATTGTTCCCGGTACCGGTTTTGCCACTGATTTTGGTGGTCTGATGAACGGCCTAATTAGCTTTGTAATGGTGATTGCCGCCGTTTTGGTGTTTTTCTATCTAATCTGGGGTGGCATTGAATGGATTACCTCAGGTGGCGACAAGGGTAAGACCGAAAGTGCTCGCAACAAAATCACTTCAGCCGTAATTGGCTTGATTGTGATCGCTGCCTCATATGCTATTTTGACTTTAGCTCTCAACTTCTTGGGCTTTACCAACCTCAATGACGTCTTTGATCAATCAAAAGGAATTGACGGCAAATAAGCCAGGTTTAACTTTGACTGACAACAGCCTCCTTCGTCGGAGGCTGTTTTTTAGGTTATAATTTGACCAAGATGACTTGTCTGACGCCAATTTCCTCAACCCCAATTTCCGGGATGAAAAAGCTTAGGTTATTGGGCGGAGTTGTCGTTTGGCAATTAGCTTTTCCCCATCAGGCTCAAGCTCAGACCACAGCCTGGGCTGGAGTTTGTGTTGACACCGAGGGTGGCAACACCGATGTTGCTACCATTCAGGGTTTTCAGTGTCTGTTGGCCAATGTATTGTCGGTGGCACTGACTCTTTTGGGATTGGTGGGATTTGTGATGATTGTGGTAGCCTCGCTGCGATATCTTTTGTCCGGTGGCAATTCTCAGAATGTCGAAAAATCCAAACAAACCATCTCCTATGCCGTAATTGGCATCATCGTTGCCTTGAGTGCTTTTATCATTTTGAATTTAATTTCTGAGTTTACCGGAGTTAAATCAATCTTAAAATTCAGTATTCCCGACTCCAACACTTGTTGGCCAGCTGGAACCCCCTGTCCATAACAAGAGCGAGTTTTGAATTTCGGATTTTTAAGCCCCGAATCGGCGTCGCCTCTTGGCAAAATCCAGTAGGGCTGCATCAAGTTCGGCTTCAGCAAAATCCGGCATTAATATTTCAGTAAAATAAAGTTCGCTGTAGACACTCTGCCAGGGCAAAAAACCAGACAGGCGCCGTTCTCCACCCGGCCGAATAATTAAATCCGGATCAGGCAAGTCGCGAGTGTCTAAAAACCCTACCAGCTTTTCAGCGGTGATTTGGGCTGGAGGCAAGTTTTTAACCAACACCTCGTCCTCCACCAACCTCCGGATCGCTCGGATCAACTCGTCTCGCCCACCATATCCAAGCGCCAGGGTCACAGTGATGGCGGTGTTGGTGGCGGTGAGTTTTAACCATCGTGCCACTCCAGCCTGAATGTCTGATGGAAACTGCTTGATGTCCCCAATGGTTTGCAGTCTTACTCCGCGATTGTGAAATTTTTGAGCATCCTCACCAAAAGCCTCGCGAAACAAGGCCATTAGACCCTGAACCTCCAACTGACTTCGCTGCCAATTTTCAGTGCTAAAAGCCCAAAGAGTTAAATATTTAATGCCGCGCAAAATAGCATGATCAACCAGTTTTTCAATCACGTCCTGAGCTACTTTTTTATGCCCCTGAATTAACTCCAAACCGTGGTGTTTGGCCCAACGGCGATTGCCGTCCATAATGATGGCCACATGTTTGGGAGGTAAGAAATCACTTGGAAATTCTTTCAAATTGAGTGAAGAATTTGAATTAAAAACGGATTGGCTCATATTCAGATTATAGTGCCAAACATGCTACAATACCAGATATGGACAAACAGTATCAGCACAGCGAACATGAGGCCAAAATTTATCAACTTTGGCAAGATCACAACTGTTTTAATCCCGATCGCGAATTAACGGCAGGTGAAAACCTGAGCGCCAATGCGGGCGTGGGCGCAAATGCCACCCCAACCTCAACCATCGCTACCCACTACTCTCAAACCAAAAAATCCCGATCCGCTTTTACCATTATCATGCCCCCGCCCAATGCTAACGATCCGTTGCATATCGGTCACGCCATGTTTGTAGCTTTAGAAGATGCCCTAGTTCGGTATCACCGGATGTTGGGCGATGATACGGTTTGGATTCCAGGCACTGATCATGCGGGCATTGAGACTCAGTTTGTTTTCGAAAAAAAACTCAAAAAACTCGGTCAGAGTCGGTTTCAATTTGACCGAGAAACTTTGTTTAAAATGATCTGGGATTATGTTCAAGAAAACTCCGGTGTGGCCATTGATCAAATTAAACAACTTGGAGCCAGCGCTGATTGGAGTCGATTTAAATTTACTTTAGATCCTGATGTGGTAGCCACGGTTTTGGAGACATTTTCAAAACTAGCTGCCGCCAAGTTGCTCTATCGCGACAACAAGTTAATTAATTATTGCACCCGGTGTGGTACAGCTTTTAGTAACCTAGAAGTAGTTCACCAGGATGGAGTTGCACCCCTCTATTATCTCAAATATGGCCCGCTGACTTTGGCCACAACTAGACCAGAAACCAAGTTTGGAGATGTGGCGGTGGCCGTTCATCCCGATGATGTTCGTTACCAAAAATATCACCATCAAGAAATTGAGGTGGTGGGTTTAAATGGTAATTTTAAACTTAAGGTTATTCCGGATAATTTTGTTGACAAAGAATTCGGCACTGGAGTGGTCAAAATCACCCCCTATCATGATTTTAATGATTTCGAGTTTTGGCGCCGGCACCGAGCTGAACTACCCCAACCCAAACTAGTTATTGATCACTCGGGTCGGTTAACTGCTGTGGCGGGCAAATATGCGGGTTTGAAAGTTGCGGCAGCCAGAAATCAAGTGATAGCCGACCTTCAGGCCAAGGATTTGATTGTAAAAATTAATCAAAACTATCAAAATTCGGTGGGAAATTGTTATCGTTGCGGCCACGCCATCGAGCCGCTGCCTTTACCTCAATTTTATGTCAAAGTTAAACCGCTGACCGAACGCGTTTTGACCGCTTTGGATGAGGGTCACATCACTGTTGTGGGAGCTGGACACGATAAAATTCTCCGTCATTGGTTAAATCGCTTGGAAGACTGGAATATTAGTCGTCAAATTGTTTGGGGCATTCGCTTGCCAGTTTGGTATTCCACCACCAAATACCCAGATATTTTGATAAATTTTATTGATAAATCAAGCCAAAAACAATCTGGGAAAATTGGCGACTTGCTCAAAAATTTCACCCTTGAAGAAATTTCGGCCGGGCTGCAAACTCTCAACGCTCCTATTGAAACCGAATATCAAATCTCCCCCACCTCCCCTGGTCCAGAATTTCTTCAGGAAACCGACACTTTTGACACTTGGTTTT
>DOZC01000073.1 GCA_003518205.1 Minisyncoccota bacterium
ATAATCGCGGCTATCTCATCTACATCTGTAGTGGTCACAAATTGGACTTGGGATCCAATCAACTCAGAGCCAGTGATTTTGGTGCGATGAATTCTCATCGCGATTTGGGAAGGACTTTCTTCACCGCAAACATATAAAATCGGAGCAGCTGTGAGTTTCTTCGAGTCAGTTTCTGAAACTTGAGTCGCCACCAACATTCCCAGCATCATTTGAGTTAATAAGGTTGATTTACCAATCCCTGGTTCGCCTCCCAACAACAAAACTGCTCCTGGCACCAATCCTCCACCTAACACCCGGTCTAACTCCAGGAGTGAGGTTGAAAACCGGTTTTTGGCGGTTTTGGCGGGCTCGATATTTGCCAGAGAAATCACTAAATCCGATAAATTGGCAATTCCTGAGCCATTGCTACTTTGTCCATGACGACGAGATTTGGCGCTGGCTGTTGGAGCCATTTCTTCCACCAAACTATTCCACTCGTTGCAACTGGAACATTGACCTTGCCAACGCGGAAAGCTGGCGCCGCAACTTTGACACACAAAAACTGAATTAGATTTGGCCATAATTGAGTCTACTCTATTTTTGAGTTTTAAGCAGTTGAGTGGTTGAAGTCGTTGGGTCCTGGTTAAAAACTACTTTGACCTGACCTCGATATTTTTGTAAAATCCGAGTTTTTTGCTCCAGGTGTTCAGTGTGACTGGAAACTGCCAAGATTGCCGGTCGAATCATGGCAATCACTCGCTCATGTTCAAGAGGCAGACTAAATTGTTCTGGCAAAATAAAAACTCCATCTGCCAGTTCCCAGTTTTCTAAACGTGCCAAGCGAATCTCTTGATTATTGATGGGTCGATCTTGACCCTTAATCTGACTCACTCTAACATCAGATTCCAACCCCACCAATAACACCTTTCCTTGAGCTTTGGCCAATTCTAAAAAATTTCGATGTGCCCCATGCAAGACATCAAAAACCCCAGTGACCAACACAATTTTTTGCCCCGCCAGATGACTCGCTTTAACTAATGCCGCAATTTTTGGCGGCAGTTGCCAGGCGGTTTGGGACTTTTTTCCGACTTGTGATTTAATCATTAGTCGTGGCCCAACCACCGGTCGAGATATTCCAAGCTCCCCCAATCGACGTTGCCAGCGGCGATAAATTTGACTTCTAGCCTGAGGATCATGAAAAAAAACCTGGTGCTTCAAAGGCCAAACTTCTTGATAGCGCCAACTTCGATATTTGGCCTGAAGCCAATAACAAAAACCGTTGAGTTGATCGAGTTGACTGGTCGTTTTAACATGATTGGCTGTAGGTCTCAAGACTGAGTGGAGCGATTGCGAAGTCATAAACGGCAAAAATTGCCGCGACCAGGCGTTTTGCTCCAACCAAGCTTTTTGCCAATTTGCTCGATCAAAAAACCACTGACATTGCCATAATTCATAGGCTTCATAGATGCCTTGTTTTTGAGATGGTAGGGCTAACTCGGTTGGTTCCAACCAAAGATTAAAACACCAACCAGCTGAACCTCTCTTTTGAAACCATATAGTTAAAAATAAAACTAGAATCCGGGTCAACCAAAGTCGTTGAGAAGTGGTGATCACCAAAATATCTAGGTCAGCCGTTTCAGCCGCATTGGCCATAGCCGCCGAACCAGTGATAGCCGCCGCCTCCACCCAAGGAATCTGAGCCAAACTTTGACCTAGCTGCTCAATTTCTTTGAGTCGGGTCGAGGCATGGCGATGTCGTTGGCGGCGAGTTTGAAAAATCGCCGTCGATTTTGAACTTAATCCATACCAACTGCCTGAAAGCTGAAGTTTTCCGTGTTTTACTAACTTAGTTAGGGTTTTGGTGATTAAAGCTGGAGCAATTTTAAGCTGACGTTTTGTGGTTCGTTTCACTCCCAGGAATCTCAAAGCCGTCAAGCTCACTAATCGGCGAAAAACTTCGCGCGAGCTGAGGGGAAAATTGAATTGATCAGTATACGCTATGGTCGTGAGCACTAATAAATCCAAAGTCGAAAACATGGTATTATTGTATCGCACCATGTCCTCAAAAACCGCTTGTCTTACAGTTTCTCCAGATTCGCTAGTGACTAAAAGAATTGTGGTAGTGGGTGGGGGAACCGGCACTTCAGTGGTTTTAAGCGCCTTAAAGCACGTACCTCGGCTTAAATTGAGCGCCATTGTGGTGGTTTCTGACAATGGCGGTTCAACTCGCCGGCTCAGAGATGAGTTTGGTTTTTTACCAGTTGGTGATTTTCGTCAGTGTTTGGCAGCTTTGGCGGATGGTAAAAACCAAGCAGCCGTCAGAGAGTTGTTGCTCTATCGCTTTCAAAAAGGCTCTGGTCTAACTGGTCACAATTTGGGCAACCTGATCTTAACTGCTCTCGAAGATCTTTACCCTTCTCCAGCCGCTGCCATTGAGACCGCCACCAAGATTTTTCGAGTTAATGGTGAAGTTCTGCCCGTAACCGAGGCCATCGTCCAGTTGAAAATTACTTATGCCAATGGCCAAGAGTTAATCGGTGAAGAACATTTGGATGACCCCAAACTAGGTGGCCAAACCATCGCTCAAATTGCCCTGACTCCTTCCGCCAAACTTTACGCCAAAGCCAAAGCCGCTTTGCAAAAAGCCGATCAAATCATTCTGGGTCCTGGTGATTTATATGGCAGTCTTTTACCCAACACTCTACCACTCGGTTTTACTCAAACGCTCCAAAAAACTTCCGCCAAATTTTGTTATATCGTTAATTTAATGACTCATTACTCTCAAACTCACAACTTTACTGCCTCAGATCATGTAGCCGCCATCACCAAATATTGTGGTCGCTCGCCAGATTTAGTCATTGTGAACACCGGCACCATTCCTCAAACCATTCTGCGAGCCTATGCCAAACAGCACGAATTTCCAGTCGTCAATGATTTAGCAAGTTGGATCAAAACTCAACCGCAAACTAAAATTGTGACTGGTGATTTTGTTTCGAAAATTACAGTTCCGGTCACTCCCGGAGACACTCTGGTTCGCAGCCTGCTGCGACATGATGGCGACAAATTGGCTGAGGTTTTATTAAATTCCTGAGACAGGAGCCTGACTGACTTGATATTGTCGCAACACTTGAGTAACTCCAGTATTGAGTTGAGTTAGGGTGGTAGCGATGTCAGTGCCATCTAAAGTAGCATTTATGGCATCACCGTAATACCTCAGGAGCTGATCGTTCAAACCATTATCGTGAGTTTTGGTGTTTAAGTACCAACTTTCAGCAGTGGGAGCATCAGCCAAAATGCTGGCTAAAACCGGATCGGCAGCTAAGCTAGAAGCTAAATCCTGTCTAGAATACGGTTCGCCGAAAGCTCGAGTTTGACTGGCAGCAGTATAAAACTTCTCCAAGTTTTCTTTTTGAACTAAGAATTTAATCAGCGCCCAAGCTCCTTCTTGATTTTTACTCTTGGAATTAACTCCCTCAGCCCAGTACGTTGCCCAACCCAATCGTTGTTCACCTAATTTGGGAACTGAAGCCACTCCAAAATCAAGACTGGGATTCATGGCCTTAATTTCCAATGCTCTCCAAGATGGTGCAAACATCATGGCCACATCACCTCTAGCAAAAGCCACTGTTGAGCTCGGCATGGCGTCACTCCAAACCTTATCTTCTTTGACAAAGTTAGTATAAAACAGCAAAGCGTCTCGAACCTCATTGCTGTTGGGGCTGGCCAAATCTCCGCCATTTTGTAACACCAAAAGACCAAAGATATCGCCGAAATGCTCCACGTTGGTAGCATTCCCAATCGCCAATCCGGCTCGCTGCAGTGTGCCTCGACTTCGCTCGGCTTTATCAGAAGGCACCGTTAAGCTGTCAGCCAAAGTTTTTAACTCTGCCCAAGTTTGCGGCGGCAGAGCTCCGGCAGCCTGCAACATTTCTTTGTTGTAATAAAGCGCCAAACCGTCATACATCAGTGGCACTCCGAGAATTTTGCCGTTTAAAGTTAGTTGAGTCTCAGCCACTGGATAAAAAGTCTTTTTAAAATCAGCCACCGTCATCGTTGTGCTAGGCAAACTAGCTAGGTCACTTTGCAACATTGGCACCCAAGAGGCATGAAATCGAAATAAATCCGGACCATTTCCTGAAGTAATAGCTGTCTGCAATCTTTCTCGATAATCTTGAGGTGATTGTTTACGATAGTCCACTTTGTACTCAGGATTGGCTGCCTCGAATTCCTTGAGTACTTCGGTCATGACCTCAGCTGGCTCCCATAATCCCCAATAAGTCAGAGTCGTAACTTTGACTGGAGTTTTTTGAGTCCCTGTTGAGGTTTTGGTGGTCGCTGAATCAGTTTTGGAACCAGTTGTGGAGCTGGTGGGTTTCGATCGACCAAAAGCCCCAAATAAAAGATAGCCAATCAAACCCAACAAAACTACGCCCGCCACCGCAAACAACCAAAATGGCGGTTTTTTAATCTCGGCTTTGAGAGGAGTTGGCTTGGCACCGGCTGGTTTCGGAGACTGAGCTCCAAACTGAGTCCCAACTGGAGTCGGTGTTGATGATGGGTGAGTTGATGATGGCGTAGTCAGTGGCAGATTGGTGGATGGAACCGGAGCTGGTTTAATCTGAACTGTGGGCATTCCTGGTTTAACTGTGCCAGCGGGCAAAGGTACTGCCATGGTGGCTTTTGGAAACGGCATCACCCCAGTTTGGAGCGTGGGGGGAGGTAGGTTTGATCCAGTTGCAGTTTTAGTGGTATTGGTGGTGTTGGTGGTATTGGTGAGGGCCGGAGCTGGTGGTGGTTGAGTAAAGACAGTTTGTGGAGCTGAGGTTATCGCTGCAGCTGGTGGCACCCCCCCAGTGATTGGTGGAGTAGGTCGAGCCACACCAGATACAGAACCAGAAGCGGGCGCTGAAGTTGAAACTGGGGAAGGAGCGGGCATAGGGGTTTAAAAAAAATTGGTCAATGATCTAAATGGGTTTTTCGCTACAATCAACCATATTATGGCTAATTTCCAGCCTCAGATCAAGCTGCCATTTTCACTCCGTTGGTTAACAATTATTTTGTTGCTAGGAGTGGCTGTCGGCATGAGTTGGCAATTGATTGATTTTTATCAACATAATTTTTATCCTCAAACCTATATTAACGGCTGGGATGTCAGCAACTTGACAGTTTCCGAAGCTATTGATCAACTCAAAGTAGCTAGACCATCTACCCCAGCTTTTAATCTGGTGTTAAGTACCGACACCACCGACCAATTGTTGGTCGCCTCAAGTTCGGTTGGGCTGGCCGCAAAATATCAATACGATCCGGCGGTAACTGAAATTTTTGCCACCAGTCACCAAATTTCTTGGCAACAATCTTTAATCCGGCTCTTGGGTCTAGGTCACTCAAGTCATGCCACTCCTCTAAGCCTTGATCTATCAGCTCAAACTGAGTTAATTGCGGCTTTGGCTAAACAAGTTGTTCACCCCGCTCTACCAGCAACCATTAAACTAAAAACCTCTGGGGTAACCAATTCTTTAATCGTTGATCCGGGCACTCAAGGTCAGGAAATTAATCTCCTTGTCGCCAATCAAATTTTGCAAACAGAATTAAATCAATATAGTCAAACTTGGCAAGATCCTAGTGCCTGGAAGGCTTGGGAAGCCCAAGTGGCTACCGAAGTTTCAATTTCGCCTCAAGTTTCACCTGCCAAACTGACTATTTTTTTACCCATCGAAGCCTCAGCTCCACCCTTAAACAAAACTCAAATCGAGATATTGCGATCTCGAGCTCAAAAACTAGTGGGGAAAACTTTAGCGCTGGCAATTCAAACCAATTTTTTTTATTGGTCTGATCAAACCCTGGTCAACTTGCTCAGAGTTCAAGATTTAGTTTCTGAGGCAAAAACTGCCACCGATCTTTTTGACACCCCAACACTCAATTCTGAGCTCATCAAAATCAATCAGAGCCTGCCTAATCAACCGATCGATGCTGAGTTCAGCTATGACCCAACCACTTTAAATGTCACCAAGTTTCAACCCGGCAAAGCCGGACTAACTTTGGATTTTGAGGCCAGTCAAAACCTCGTCCTTTCAGCTTTGCAAACTTGGATAGATCCAACTTTAACCGGTATCACTCCATCCAGCTCTCCCACTTCGAAATCTCAAACAGTCGAACTATCCTTACCCAGTCACACCCAACTCCCAACTCATCAATTGAGTGAAACTAACGACTTGGGCATCAAAGAATTAGTGGGTTATGGCGAAAGTTATTATGCTCACTCGATTCCCAGCCGAATTCATAATGTCGCCCTGACAGCCAAAAAAATCAATTTAACCATCGTCAAATCCGGCGAGGAGTTTTCTTTTAATAAGACTCTGGGCGAGGTTTCGGCTGTCACCGGCTTCAAACCTGCTTATGTGATTAAATCCGGTCGCACCGAACTAGGTGATGGCGGAGGTGTTTGCCAAGTCAGCTCCACCACCTTCCGAGCTGCCCTCAATGGCGGTCTCAATATTACCAAACGTTTACCTCATAGCTATCGAGTTTCTTATTATGAACTTAATAACAAACCCGGTTTTGATGCCACGGTTTATGCCGGCAACGTGGATTTTCGGTTTTTAAATGACACTCCCGGTCATTTGCTCATCTACACCGAGACTGATAGCAATAAGCTCTGGATGAAAGTCGAAATTTATGGCACTCGAGACGGTCGCACCAGCGAAATTTCTGACTACAAAACCTGGGGAGCCACACCTGCCAAACCCACCGAATATATCCCCGATGCCTCTCTCCCCACTGGCCAAAAGAAACAGATTGATTGGTCTGCCAGTGGTTTAAAAGCCAGCTTCAAATATACTGTTCGCGACGCTCAGGGAGCGATTAAACAAGAAGAAACCTACACCTCCAATTATCACTCTTGGGCCGCTAAATATCTGGTAGGACCATAAAAAACAACGTG
>DOZC01000036.1:0-5009 GCA_003518205.1 Minisyncoccota bacterium
TTAAATGAGTTACGAGAGGAGTTGAAGTTTGATGGCTGGACCGGTTTTAGTGGCGGTGAATTTATGAGAACTTATGCTTTAGAAAAAGGCTTGTTTGCTCAGGAAGCCGGCTTGCATCATGACTCAAGACATTACGAAGATGATTTTGATCGACAGATTGATTTTGGGATGCGTACTAAGCTGGAGAGTTTTCATCGCCAAATTATTGAATCATGGCTATCGGGATTTTTGGCTCAAGGCGTACCTGGAGTATTAAAAGTTTTAATGTATTGCAGTGAAGATGCCATCAGAATTGATCGCATTGTTAACCGCGACCAGATTACAGTTGAAGAGGCCAAAAAGAATATGCACGATCGCTATGTGGCCAATTTGGCAAAATGGTCCCGACTTTATTATGATCAATGGCAAGAATGGGTGGTGACTCGGGGCATAGTCAAGGATACTGATCCAATTGATTTTTGGCGGCCAGATCTCTACGATATAGTCATTGATACGTACTCTACTAATCAAAAACAGAGTTTACGGATCGTCATGGATGCCCTCACCACGTAAACTCACTTCCAAAAAATCGTTGTCCCATAGTGGTGGCGTTGTGGCGGCACCAGCTTCATTATTTTTGCCCTTTTTAGGCCTAAGCCTTTTTTTATGGTTTAGTTATCGCTCCTTATTTAGTTTTCCAGTTTGGTTTGATGAATCAGTTGGCAAGGCACTATTTTTTGGATTACCAGTTTGGTTTTATATCATGATTTCTGGCACTAAACAGATTGTGGAAACTTTGGCCTGGCCCAGATTTCGTCGAGGCTTGTGGTTAGGCTTGGCTATTGGGGGCTTGTTTGGATTTGTGGCCGCGATTTTGGCTGCTTGGCAAAAAACTGGTCAAATTCAACCGGCGGGAGTTTTTATGACCGACCAGTTTTGGAAGCAGTTTGTTTTGGCTTTGATGACGGCGTTTTGGGAAACTTTATTCTTTTTCAGCTTTGTCCAAACTGTGATCCAGGCTAAACTCAAACATTGGTCTTGGTTAAACCAGGCGCTAGTTGTAGCGGGGATTTTTTTGGTATTTCATTTACCCAATACGATTCTGAGATTCTCTGGCGTGGCTATCATGCAGCAAGCGGTTTTGCTGTTTTTCTTTGCCATAGGTCAGGCTTTACTATTTACTCGAGAAAAAAATGCCTACGCCCTAATTTTATCTCACGCAATTTGGGGTATGGTGCTGTTGCTTCATTTTTAAGTCAAGGCGTTTTTAATTAAGGCGTCAAATTTGAGACTGAGCTTTTGCTATTTGAAAAGAGCTAGTTATAATAGGCGCTTCTGTTTATGTCAAAACGTATCATTAGTTTGCATTTATTGGGATGGATCTTGGCTGGAGTAATTTTAGTGATTTCACTTATGTCAGCTGCTAGACTGACTGTTGATCAAGGCCATACTGCCAGTGGTCGGACTTGGTATTGGAGTCGAACTATCTTACCAGACCACGTGCTTTATCCTTTATTGATGGTGGTAGATCGGTTGGCATTGGAAACTACCTCTGATCCGAAAACTCGAGTTTATATACAAGTTAACTACAGCTATCGTCGGACTCAGTCAGCTTTAACTTTAATCGAAAAAAACCAACCAGAATTGGCTTTGACGACTCTAACCAAGGCTCAAAAATATCTCAATCAAGCCGCTACCGAGGCTTTAGTAGCGGAGTTGGCAATACCAGAAAAACGCTTAATCATTAAAGCCATCGATCATCTCAATTCTGTCACCGATGGGGCTCTACCTAGTTTTACGACTTACGACCGGGGAGTGCTTCAAGAATTGAGACAAGAAGCAGTTGTTTTAGAAGAAAAGCTGATAGATTCGATAAAATAAGACACTAATTAGTTTTTTTTGCCCATTTACGGCAATTTTTATCCTTTTCGAATACACATTTTTGTTTAGAGGAAACTTGGCCTGGATATTTGCTCTTTTTTGATGTAGTTTGTTAGAGTTGACACTCTCTGAGTTTCCGTGTCATTCTTAACGTCCTGTTTACAAGATAACACAATAGGTTGTGGCTTTTAAATTTTAAAAACACTACATATTGTATTTAGATGACGACTTATGTTATGTCCTTTTTGTCATCATGATGGTACTGCCGTGGTTGACTCACGGGATGCCGAAAATGGAGAAGTGACCAGACGAAGACGGGTTTGTGAGCATTGCCATCGACGCTTTACAACCTACGAAAAAATTGAGGGTTTGGATTTAAAAGTCATCAAAAAAGACGGCTCTAAGCAGGAATTTGATCGAGAAAAAGTCAAGCGAGGTTTGGTTAAGGCCACCTGGAAGCGGCCGGTGAGTTTAGCTCAAATCGATGACATTATCACCGAAGTTGAAGCCAAAATTCGTCAGCGCGGTGGCCGAGAAATTAAAAGTTGGGAAATTGGCAATCTAGTGATTAATCGGCTTCGCAAACTTGATCCGCTGGCTTATTTGCTCTTTGCCAGTGTTTACCGCGACTTTGCCAGTTTGGAGGATTTTCAGCAAGAACTCCAAAAACTTGAAATTCAGGGCAACGGCTCTGCCAAGATTACTTGCGTCACTAACTAGAGAGGTGTGTCATGTTATCTAAAACCAAAACCAAAACTCAAGCCCAACCAAAATCTGAGGTTGGAGCAAAAGTCGCGACTTTACCTAAGAAAAAAATGCGATTTGTGGATCGAAAACTTTCTAAGGGTTTGGGAGAAGCGGTGGCCAAACGCACGATTTTACGAACTAGTGAAGCTGGGGTTTTGGAAACTTGGGCTGATGTAGCTCATCGGGTGGCTTTGGGGAATTCTCAATTGATTAAAGATCAGGAACAGCAAAAACTGGAATATGAGTTACTTCGCAAGCATATTGCTAATGCCTCACTCTTGCTCAGCGGTCGCCATCTACAACACGGTGATGAAACCCAGCCCAACAGAAATATGGAAGTTTTTACCAACTGTTCCACTGCCTCTAGCTCTTTTGTGTTGTTTTATCTTTTACTCAATGGTTCTGGAGTGGGGCGAGCCTATGATGATGATTTGATGGTGGTCAATTGGGACTACATGCCGATTGTGCGGTGTGTTTTGGATGAAAAACATGCCGATTTTCAATGGGGTATTGATGAAAGTGTCAGAGAAGCGCGACACAAATATAAGGCAGCTCATTGGTTTGAAGTGCCCGATACCCGCGAGGGTTGGGCTCAAGCTGTCGAAAAAATTGAGACCATGGCTTTCGACAAGAAATATAAAGAAGAGCTGTTGATTTTGGATTTTTCCAAAGTTCGTCCTAGAGGTGCCAAAATCGGAGGGATGCAAAATCGCCCAGCTTCAGGACCTCGGCCGCTGATGAATGCAATCGAAAAAGTTACTACTGTTAAAGCCGCAGGATTGTCAGCCTGGAAACAAACGATTTTTGTAGATCACTATTTATCTGAATGTGTTTTGGTGGGTGGAGCTCGTCGGGCGGCTAGAATTGCAGTCAAAACTTGGACTGATTCGGGAATTTTTGATTTTATCTCTATTAAAAAAGGCGGCTTTTTATGGTCAGCTAACAACAGTGTGGCCGTGGATGATAAATTTTGGAAACAAAAAAGTCAGCACTCTCAAAAAGTTTTAGAAGCAGTGTTGCAAGCTTCTTACTTTGATAAAACTGGTGAGCCGGGGTTTGTGAATCAACATAAATTAGTTCAAAACGATGAAGGCTTTGACGGTTATTTAGATGGCAAATACGCTCAAAGTAAAAAATATCAGCCCATGAAGCGAACAGTAGTCATGATGGCTGAGGTGGCCAAACGAGCCAGTTCTAAGTATTACACTCAAATTCCCAATCCCTGTGGTGAAATCACTCTGAATATGTTGGGCGGCTATTGTGTGATTGCTGACGTGGTGCCTTATTTCGCCCCAGATGTAGATGCGGCCGAAGAAGCTTTCCGAGTGGCCACTCGGGCATTGATGCGAGTCAACACCATGGATTGTCTGTATACCCGCGAGGTCAAGCGTACCAATAGAATCGGGGTGGGCATGACCGGCATGCACGAATATGCCTGGAATGCTTTTGGGTTGGCTTTTCGCGAGGTGATTGATGAAAAAAAAGCCAAAGATTTTTGGATGACGCTGTCTCGATTCAAACGCGCAGTGATTGATGAGGCCGAAAAATATGCTAAAGTTTTAAAAGTTGCTGTGCCTCATACCAATACCACCATTAAACCAGCCGGAACCACGTCCAAGCTTTTCAGTTTATCAGAGGGCGCTCACCTACCAGCTTTGCGAGAATACATTCGGTGGGTGCAGTTTCGCAGTGATGATCCTTTGGTGGCCAAGTATGGCAAGATGGGTTATCCCGTTAAAGAACTCAGGAGTTATCCCGGTACAACCGTAGTGGGTTTTCCCACTCAACCTGAGATTTGTAAATTGGGCATGAATCACAAATTAGTCACCGCCGGCGAAGCCACCCCGGAGGAACAATATCAGTGGTTGATGTTATTGGAAAAATATTGGATTGTGGGAGTGGATGAGCAGGGCAACCCATTGACGGAAGATACCGGCAATCAAGTGTCATACACTTTGAAATACGATCCTGAAAAAGTTAGTTACAAAGAGTTCTCTAAAATGGTTACCAAGTATCAGCCACTGATTAAAACTTGTAGTGTCATGCCGCAAATTTCAGCTACCGCCTATGAATACCAACCAGAAGAAGCGGTGACGATTGGTCAGTTCATGGAAGTGGTCAATGAAATTCAAGATGAGGATGATGTCTTGGAAGATATTAGTTTGGATCATCTCAAATGCGATAGCGGAGCTTGTCCAATTTGAGCTGAAATTTTTAGGAGAGTTAAATAAAAGGCTTGTTACCTCAATTTATTTTTTTGAATTTTTTGGGATTATTTCTTACAGCAAAATCGCTGATTGCAGGGCTTGACTTCGCGTGATAATATCGCGCCTAGAGTGCCAAAACGAGTGCCGAAACGGCCCATACTTTTTCCATCGGTTTATTTGAAATTTCAAATAAAA
>DOZC01000036.1:5085-10775 GCA_003518205.1 Minisyncoccota bacterium
TTTATTTGAAATTTCAAATAAAATTGTTCAAGCTTTTATTGTTGTGGCCAAAACCTCAAGCTGTCTCGCGCCAGCTAACCATTATCAAAAAGGAAACTCGAGGCAGAAAACCTCTGCCTTGGTGGATTAAACTTGGTCGGTGGCGAGATCGACAATGGTACGAATGGAAAACCTGGCAGCGCCGAACTACAGCTCGGGGAGCAGAGATTTTACATCGGACTGGTGCCAAACTTCATCTGACTCGGCAGCGAGGTCGTCCTCGAAAATTATCTCAATCCGTGGTGTTGATCCAACCCAGAATGATCCAACCCAGATTGGTTCAACCGAGTTGGTTGACGAGTACTCTTAGAGCAACTAATTATCATAAGCACTCCATTGTGGCTTTGACGGTGACCGGAATTATTGTGGGATTGGGAGTTAGCACTTATGTGTTTGTGTTTCAGGATTTGCCTTCGGCTTTAGATTTAACTCAAAAAGACCAAGCTTTAACGACTCGAATTGTGGATCGCAATGGTCAGCTGCTTTATCGAATTTATGAAGATGAAAATCGCACCCTTGTTCCCCTCAGTCACATTTCACCCTATTTAATCCAAGCGACTTTAGCTATCGAAGATCGGGATTTCTACAGCCATCAAGGATTTTCTCTCAAAGGAATTACCAGGGCGTTGATCGCAAATATTCAGGGCAAAGAAATTCAGCAGGGTGGTTCGACCATCACTCAACAATTGGTCAAAATGAGACTTTTAAATAATGAACGGACTTTGCGGCGCAAACTCCGGGAGTTAGTTTTATCAGTGTTGGTAGAAGGGGTTTACACCAAAACTGAGATTTTGGAAATGTATCTTAATCAAGTCGCATACGGTGGTTCGACATATGGAGCTGAAGAGGCAGCTTGGCGTTACTTTAATAAATCAGCTCAGAATTTAACTTTAACTGAAGCCGCTTTATTAGCAGGTTTGCCAGCGGCCCCTTCAATTTACACTCCTTTCGGATCTAATCCTGAATTTGCTTATGCCAGACAAGATGAAGTTCTTCGACGCATGATTGAAGATGAATATGTCACACCAGAGCAAGTGGCTGAAGCCAAAAATCAAAAATTGGTTTTAAACCAAGATGTTACTAATATCCGTGCTCCTCATTTTGTGATGTATGTCAGACAGCTTTTGGCTGAGCAATATGGAGAAGAAGTCATAACGAAAGGCGGACTGGAAGTTAGAACTACTTTGGATTTAACAGTCCAAGATCAGACTCAAAAACTAGTTTCTGATGAAGTCAAAAATCTGCAACGCTTGCGCATTAGTAATGGAGCAGCTTTAGTTACCAATCCTCAAACCGGTGAAATTTTAGCCATGGTGGGAAGTAAAGATTATTTTGATTTTGCTCATGATGGCCAAGTTAACGTGGTTCTTCGACCTCGCCAACCCGGCTCTTCGATCAAACCCTTAACCTATGCTTTGTCACTAATGCGAGGAAAATCTCCAGCCTCAATCATCGTTGATGCCCCGGTAGCATTTAAATCTCTTGGCAGTCCAGTTTATGCCCCCAAAAACTACGATGGCAAATTTCATGGCAACGTCACGGTGCGAGAATCTTTAGCTTCGTCCTACAACATTCCCGCAGTTAAAACTCTCAATGAAGTGGGGATTAATAATTTTATTGATTTTGCTGAAGAATTGGGAATTACGACTTGGAAAGAGCGTACTCGATTTGGTTTGTCACTGACTTTAGGAGGTGGAGAAGTTAGAATGATTGATTTGGCTCAGGCCTACAGCGCTTTTCCCAATGGTGGCCATGCTGTTGTTCCCAATCCAATTTTGGGGGTTAAAAACTATCGAGGTGAAGTTTTATATCACAACGAATGTGCTTTGGAAAACCAAAACTGTTGGCAAGGTGCTGCCACAATTTCACCCATGGTAGCTTATCAAATTACCGATATTTTAGCTGACAATCAAGCTCGAATTCCTGCCTTTGGACCCAATTCAGTATTGTTGATTCCAGGTCAGCAAATTGCTGTCAAAACTGGCACCACTAACAGCATGCGGGATAACTGGACGATTGGTTATTCTTCAGAGCGGTTAGTAGCAGTTTGGGTGGGGAACAATGACAATACTCCCATGAGTTACGTGGCCTCAGGCATTACTGGAGCCTCGCCGATTTGGAATAAAATTATGCGGTCTTTGTTGGATAACGCCAAATCCCACCTTTTTGCTTTACCTCCGGGGTTAGTTCGGGTAGCCATTTGTGCTCGAACCGGAACTTTGCCTTGCAGTGGCTGTCCAAGTGTTAGAGAGGAAGTTTTTGTTAAAGGCACGGAGCCTCAAAAAGCTTGTAATCCACAATATTTTGTAGCACAAACTGTTGGAGGACCCCCGGGGACAACCAAAGTGGTAATACCTGGAGGAGTGGCTGCTCGACCGCCAGTAGTTCGCAACCAATAAGTCCGCAACCAAGCCAAAACTTTAGCTAAAAAACCACAAAATCGCGGAGATGATCACAGTGAGTAATAGTATGATTGGGGCCACCCACCTACCCTCAGCAGCTGTGGCAACCGAGTTTTTATAAGGTTTTCGAAGAGGTCGAGGAGTTAAGTCAGAATTAGTTTTGGTTGGCAGCCGATCGAGTTTGGCTTCAAGCTCAGTTTCGTGATTGGGGATGGGCCACATATGATTTAAGAGTTATGGCTAGTTGAGTTGGCCATAATGACTTTGGCTTTGGTAACGATCATTTCCACGACTTTTTCGATTTCAAAATCAGTTGTGTCGACCACCCAAGCGTCAGACACAATCTGCAAAGGATCGGCTCCTCGAGTCATGTCGCGTTGATCGCGCTCAATGGTATCACGATAAACATCTTCGAAGGCTACATTTTCACCCCGCATTTGGAGTTGGAGATGGCGACGTTCAGCCCTAACACTGTCACTGGCGGTCAGATAAATTTTAAGTTGGGCTTGAGGCAAAACCCGATAAGTAATATCTCGACCCTCCATGATGACATTTTGATTGGCGGCAATTTCTTGTTGTTTTTCCACTAAAACTTTTCTGACTTCAGTCAGCGTCGCAACTTTGGAAGCTCCAGCACTAATTTCTTCAGTTCTGATTTTCCACGAGACATCTTCGCCATCGAGTAAAACTGTGGTTAATCGTGAGTCACGCTCTAGTTCACTGGGATTGCGCATTTCCATCTTGGCGGCTTTAACTAAAGCCACCACAGCTGATTCATCAGCCAAATCCACTTGGTGATTTTTGCAAAGTAGCGCTGTCATGCGATACATAGCTCCAGTATCAACGTAAAGGAAGCCCAGCTTTTCAGCTACTAATCTAGAAACAGTGCCTTTGCCAGCCGATACTGGACCATCAATGGCAATATGAAAAACTGACACGATTATCTCCGACTCTTAGCCCTTTTGGGCTGGGCGGCAGATTTTTTAGTACTAGTTTTGGCTCGATGAGCCGAAGCTCGAGAAGTGGTCTCACACAACCATTCTTCTCGATCAGAGGTTAATAAACCTCCCAGACCAACCACAATTAAAATCAGGGGCCATAAATTCCAAAACTGCGCGGGAAAATACCCCATGTTTTGGGCGAGAAAAATCAATCCCATAGTAATAAGAGTGGCGGGCCAAAAGACTTTTTTAGGCATAAGACTATTAAACCCGGTTTTGGCGAGAGATGCAAGCAGTCTAACGATATTGTTGCTTAACTCTTTGGGCCAAACTGCGATCGATGGCACGATTTTTGAGAGTTTCGCGTTTCTCGTATTCTTTTTTGCCTTTTCCCAGTCCAATTTGGAGTTTGATGTGATTGTGTTTTAACTCAAAAGCTAGGGGAATCAAGGCCATGCCTTTAGTCTGACAAGCTTCGATTAAATGACTGATTTCTTTTTTCTTGAGCAAGAGTTTGCGACTGCGCTTGGAGTCATAGTAAGTATTGTCGGCAAAAGGGTAGGCAGTAATTTGAGCATTAATCAAAAACAACTCACCCCCCAAGGGTTTGACAAAACTACCCACCAAACTTGCGGCTCCTCGGCGCAGACTTTTGACTTCAGCCCCGGTTAAGATTATCCCAGCCGTAGTGGTCTGGGTAATTGAATAGAGATGTCGGGCTTTGGTGTGGCTAACTAAAATCACTCTCGTAGTATATCAGGCTAAACTTGAGTCAGTCCGACTTTTGTTTGATCAATGGGATGCTTTGAAGCGAACGCTTGGTTCTCAAACAAAATGCGCCACGTAAGACAGAGAAAAAACTAAATTGGCAACTCATAAACCACTGAACCACTGACCAAAAAAGCTTTTTTAAGAGTTTCACTCACACCAAAAGTTGTCACCGTAGCTAAAGTGGGACTTTTGAGTTCTTTGAAAAATTGACCGGATTTTTCTAAAATCACCAGGCGTTGTTGACTTGGCTCCAGAACATAGAGTTTAGTTAATTCCGAATTCGTTACTAAGTTGAGTGAGCTCGAAAATGGAGTTTTTAAACCGATGGGACTCCAATTAGCCGGCTGACCCTGTGTAAACTTGAGAATTTGGCCCACTGGCTGAGTCAACCAGATGTCACCATCAATCGCCAAGGAGGTAATGGTTTCGAACTCCAAGTTCTTTTTATTGGTTAGCCAACCGACCGGCTCGCTGATTTTGGTCGAGGCTGTTTTGGTGCTGGGAGTGCCGGATTTAGTAGCGGTTGTTTGATTGGCAGCAGGACTGTTGAGAGCATATCGAAAGATATTGCGTTTGATTGGATTGAGCACATAAAGATAGTTGCCAAAACCGGCCAATTGAGTAGCTTCACGATCTGAATCACCAGCGGCCTTGAGTGACACAATGGTTTTTTGTCCTTCACCCAAGGGCCAGTTGGAAATTCCCTCTCCCAGCCAGTAAAGCTTTTGGTTTAAGACGGTGAAGTCAGTCAACTTGTCAATGGTGCCAATAGGTAAAATTTGAGATTGTTTTTTTGACAAATCAAGAGCGATGAGTTGCTTGCGCTCTAAATCTACAAAATACGCTATTGTGCCCTGAATCAGGATTTTTGAGGCTAAAAAATTTGACTCAGTTAATCTTAAGTCGAAAAAAATCGCCAAAGTCTGCAGCTCACTCAGTCCTGAAATATGGCTAGCATATTGCTCAGCAGTCAAAAGATTTTGATTGACTCGAGTAGCTCCGGCTGGAAATTTGGTTTGAGTTTCGGCTAGCTTTTTAAGCTCAGTTACAGCTTGAGTGGCCATTTCTCGAGCTGCCAACGGATCAGTCGCCTCGATTTGTTTAGCTTCAATAATCAAAGCTTGGATTGGAGCTAACTTTTGATCTAAAGCCGTTAGTTGAGATTGAGTTCGTTGCCAGATCCACCATCCGCCCAATCCCAACCCAACGATAATCAAACCAACTATCGCAAGACTTAACCAAATTTGGCGTTTTTGGCGAGCTTGAGTGGATTGATAGCGAGTTTTGAGTTTGAAAAATAAAGTTTTGCTAGTTTTAAAACCTGCCTGGCCAACGAGACGTAAAAAGCTCCCTGCTTGGCTAAGTTGACGCAAAGCTGTCCAACCCAGTTGAGGTGTGATTCGTGATCGAGTCAAAGGCGGTGAGGCGAGAGGTGAGGTCGTAAAGTTGGCCTCAGGTTGAATAAAAGCCAAAGCTGCTAAAGCCGAATTCGGGTCGGCATGAATTTCTGGCAATACAGTAGTGATGACGATATCAG
>DOZC01000036.1:10843-18488 GCA_003518205.1 Minisyncoccota bacterium
ACAGTAGTGATGACGATATCAGTGTCGGCGGTTTTTTCCAAAAGTTGGAGAATATTTTGAGTTTGAATTTGAGCTGATTGAGTCAAAGCCACTATGGTAGCTCCAGGCCTGAATCTACCTTCGATTAATTGAGGTTCGCCTTGAGTGGTTAACAGGGTTTTAACGTTTCCCTGAGGTGAACGATAAAGAATTTGACCTTGGTAAGCTGAGAGAAATACCTGATCTGCTTGAACCAAAACGCTGGCAACTTGAAGTTCGGCCTCAGCTCGGCGACACTTAGCTAGTAAGTCGAGTAAAAATTGATGTAATGTTACCGCGTCAGTGGGTTGACTGTGAGTTATAAAATCAGCCAAATCTCGACCTAAATTATGGGCCGAAGCGGTTTTAATGGCGTAAACACAGATTAAATTACCAGATTGATTTCGTACCACCTGAGCCCAGCCAGTTAAACTGGGCAAACCAACTACGGGAGTGACCGTAACAGAATGTGACATGCCTAAAACTATTGTATCACTCTAGTTGCTGACTATCGGAGTGATTTCTAACGCCAATCGAGGTTGGCGCTCTAGTTGATCGGGCTGGGTTTGGCTGAGACCGTGATGAAATTTTAAGCCACCTATCAAGCCAATCATGGCTGCATTGTCACCGCAAAGCCGATGACTGAAGGGCACCATGAGCTTTAAATTGAAGGGTTTTAAAGTTTGACGTAAGGTTTGCCGCAAAATTGAATTGGCTGCCACTCCGCCGCCCAACCAAACAGCTTGGAGCTGGGGCTGCTTGTTGGTGATTCGCCAGTGGTCTAATAATTTAATCAACTTATAGGTTAAATGATGAAACACTCCAGTTTGCAAACTAGCGCAAATATCATAGGTAGTTTGTTGATCAAGTTGGTTTTGAGTTTCGAGACCGGTGATTAAATCCCGAGCGTGAGTTTTTAACCCAGAATAACTCAGGTTAAAATCGGCATGAGTTGTCATTGGTAGCGGAAACTTAAATTTAGTTGGATTTCCCAGTCGCGCCATCTGTTCCACCACTGGTCCGGCCGGATATCCCAAACTCAGCATCCGACCAACTTTGTCCAAGCATTCACCAGCCGCATCATCCAAAGTTTGTCCCAAAATCTGATAATCACCAAAGGCTTTAATTAACAAAAGCTGGGTGTGACCGCCAGAAACTGTGATGGCTAAAACTGGAAATTTAACTGTGCCAAATTTCGCCACATTTTGTTGTTCCAGACTATTTAATTGAAACCAGTTTTGAGGTTTAGTCAAAGCTTGGGATGACCAAGCGTGAGCTTCGACGTGATTAATGGCAATTAATGGCAAATGATGCTCGGTGGCCAAACTTTTAGCCGCCATAATTCCAACCTCTAGAGCTGGGGCCAATCCCGGCCCCACAGTCACAGCGATGGCGGTTAAATCTGACCACTGACACTGGGCTCGTTTAAGCGCCAGCTCAACCACCCGGGGCCAATTTTGACGATGGGCGATTTTAGCGATGGTGGGATAAACTCCGCCGTAAGGTTTATGCAACTGAGTTTGAGAAGCCACGACGTTGGAGAGTACCACTCGGCCACAAACTACTGCGGCGGCGGTATCGTCACAAGATGTGTCGATGGCTAAAATTCGAGTGGGCTGATGAAGGACAGAAGGCGACATGTTTAATTTGGAGTTAAATTCCTGGTCTGATTATTTTAATTTCCAGCTGACGGGTTTTAGGATTGATGATTTTCAAATCAATTGTTAGGATTGGGGCGGCGAGTGACAAATCTTCACCTTTGGTTAAATCACTAGCGATTTGATTCCACCACTCGATGACCAATATTGATCCTGGTTGAACCAATTTGGCCAATTGCAGCTCTGCTAACTGGGCGGCATCAGCGATTTTCCAGGCATCTACATGATAAAGTTTGCCAGTTTGAGAGTGTCGTCGGTAAGGATACTCCAATAAATAAGTATAAGTTGGTGACACAATTGGCTCAGAAATTTGTAAAAACTCACCAATGCCTTGTGTCAGCACAGTTTTACCAGCTCCCAAACTACCATTCAAACCGATAACCAAACCCGTGGCTTTTAATTGATCCCAATACTTTAAAAGCCATTTGCCGGCGATTTGACGAGTTTCCAGAGGCGAACTTGAAGTAAAACTAGCCAAAGTTGGCATTGTCGCTGCTGTTTCCATTAATGCAGCTCCCTGACGCATCACTAGCGGAGTTGATAAAGTTGTATCAATCACAGTTGAGGGTGGATTGGGCGGTAAAGTGCCAGCATCGATAGCTAAATCAATCAGCTTTATTTGTTGATTCGAAAGCCGGCTCAAGATGTCATTCAGAGAGTAGGGTCGTTTTTCCCCTGAAGCATTAGCCGAAGTTGCCGTGATCGGTCGTCCCAGAGTCTGCACTAAAGCCAGAATCAGAGGATGAGCTGGCTGGCGAATTCCTAAAGTTCCAAATTCAGAAGCTACGCCAGGTGCGACTCGTCCCAAATCTCGTGACACTACTGTTACTGGTCCAGGTAAAAAGCGCCGATATAAAGATCGAGCTTGATCATTCAGCTCCACAAACTTTTCAGCCATGGCTTGATCAGTGACGGCGATCGATAAAGGTTTGCCTTCGCGGCGAGATTTATATTTTAGCAATTTAGCTACAGCTTGAGGATTGGTGGCATCCACTCCAATTCCGTAAACTGTCTCGGTGGGGTAAATTACTATCCCTCCGGCTTTTAAAACTGCCACCGCAGTAGTGACTACTTCAGCCATGGTTGAAGTTGACTGCTTGGTTAAAATCAAGACTCGCGGTTGGTGATTCGGTTTCACACTCGGTATTATATAATCAACCCTAATGACTGATTCATTTGATTTTGATCCTATTGATTCTGATTTAAATTTGGCTGATTTGGCTGAGTTGGCAGACCAAGACTCGGTTGATTTTGATCGAGTTCAACCTCATCATCCCGCGGCTCAAAAGTTTCAATTGTTTGTCAAAGTCAGAGAAATTCACCAGCTTTCTCAACTTCTTCAAGAAGTTAGTCTCAAAACCACTCGGGATCGTCGAACTTGGGTTCAGGAAAATGAAGTTTTGATTTCGAATTTAATTACCGAATTTACTGATGACTCCCTGTCACAACTTCAGGGCATTGGGACTGACCAAGAAACCGTCAAGCTCTCGATGGATTTAGTCAGTTCGCTTCGGCAAACTTTACTGCTGTTAGATAGCTTGATGATTCGAACTAAATCTCAATCTCAACCAGCAATTTTGAAGCCAACTTTAAAATAATCAGTTTCTATCTATGTCTGAATCTGCCAATATCATTACTCCCAATTCGGATTCAACTTCTGACCAAGTTTCCCAAGAAAATCGCTTAAGTAATGTGACTGGAATTTTGCCCTTAACCAGTTTAATTGTGTTGTTTTTGGTAGGATTGTTTTTTTGGTGGATGTTGACCGGGCAATTATTCAGGTTTTATGCCAGTGCGGTGTTTTTATTTTACTCGGTGACCAAAAGCATGTGGATTTCGGTGATTTTATTAGGTGTCTTTCAGACTTTAGTACTGATTCCGCTGCGGATTTTTCGTACCATCAGAGCCGATAGTCTCAAAGATATGCATGATCGAGTGGCCATGCTGCAGCATCCCGGTTTGCAACAACAAGCTTTGCGAAAAAGTTTTAATTTGGGTAATAAAGCCTTTCTGTTTTATTTACTCGATTTCACAATTCAATTGACAACTTTTTTGACGATTGGGAAACTATTTTTAACCGATTTTTACAGTCATCCGCTCAATCCAGCTCGTCTCTACAGTTGGGTGCCTTATCCAGAATATCCGATTCTCGATCGGTTTTTTAAACTGCCTTATCCAGTGATCACTAACACTATGGATTTGGGGTGGCGCACGATTATCTTGGTTTGGGTGGCGATTTTTGTATTTCAAATTGTGTTGTCGGTGGGCCGAAATTTCGTGGCTTATGCCAGAGGTTTGGTAAAAAAACCCACGGTGGCCAGTCTTAAATCGCAAACTTTATCAAAATATTCCCTAGGTTATTTAGGAGTGGTGTTTTGGTTGTCTTGGTTAATTTTGTCGCATTTACCTACTGGGCTGGGAATCAAAATTTTCTCTGGTGATGTGGCGTTTCAAAACAGTACTTTTAATACCGTTACCGCTATTGCGACTTTTTTAACCCTACTTTGGTTTGATGTCCATGAAATTGCTGAGAAAAAAACTAAAGCTCGAGAAGCAAAAGTAGCTAAATCCTTAATTGATAAAATGGGCCGAATTATGTTTCGCGAAAGTATGTTTACGGCCATTATGGTGGGATTGGGGGCTTACTTTATCACCAATCAAATTCCTTGCGCTTTTGAACTTTCAGTTTTTACTCTCGAGTTAATTTCATTACTCTCACCCCTAACTCTAGACAAATGGATTCGAGAAGGCATGAAGCCAAAACCTCCAGCCGAAGTTAAAGCCGAGGTTGAATCCAGGGTTGAGGCCGCAACTGTCTTAAAATAACCAGCTAGTTTTGGACTTCCTTTCCAGAACGAGTTACAATACAACCTATGGAATTTGATAAATTGGTGGTGTCTTTTTTGGTGGACGAAATTGTGGGCGGGTTTTTTATCTCGGTGCCGCCGGGACATATCGCCTGCATTTATGATCGAGGCCAGGGAGTTTTGCCTAGAGTTTGGGGTCCGGGTTTGCACATCAAACTGCCTTTTTGGCAGGTAGCCAAACTCTTCAATGCCCAGGTTTTGGAGTACTCCATTACCAAAAACTTTGATTTATCGCTTAACAAAGAAGCTTTGGGAGATGTGCCTATCGCAGTTTCCACCAAAGATGGTCAAGACATCACTATTGAGGGCTCAGTGTTGTTTAGGATTGATCGCTATAATGCTCCGGAAATTTGGGAAAACTTGGGTGAAAATGTCGTGTCCAAAGTAGTCAGACCTTTTTCGCGGAGTCGCATTGCCTCGATTTTTGGTGATTTAACTTTAGACGAAATTAAAAATCAACGCTCTCAGGTAGAAAACCGAGTTAGGGAAGATTTAGCCAAACACTTTCAGGATCGGGGTCTCAATTGTGAAGGCTTTTTGTTGTCAGAAGTTCGTTTAGCTTTAGCCAGGGGCAAGGAAGAAACGATTTTGCAAGCTGATCCCAGTGAAGCTCAAGCTTTTGGAGGCAATCAAATGATGCCAGGTCCTTATGGAGTTTATGGCATGCCGTATCAGATGCAACCAGGCCAGGCTTATCAGCCCCAACCTCAGCAACCTCATCCTCAGCAGCCTTATCCAGATCAACCAACCCAACCCTCCCATTGACAGATTTTTAGCAGTCTTTTATCATATCTGCTACTAGCAGTCAGTCTCTGACTCTGCTAATCTATGGGTTACGTTATCAATATCCGCAATTAGTTAAAAAAGGAGCACCATATGTCGTCTAAGTCATCCAAACTTTCAATTTCTCAACTTCAGCCATTAGCTGGGTTTGTGTTGGTTGAGCCAGCCGAAAAAGAAACCCAGACTGCTTCCGGCCTAATTTTGCCCGGCAGTGATAGTGAAAAACCTCAACATGGTCAAGTTTTGGCGGTGGGAGGAGCAGTTTATCAAGATGGTCGGGAGATTGTGGCACCAGTAAAGAAAGGTGACCAAGTGCTCTACAAAAAATGGGGCGGTAATGACGTTACCATCGATGACACTGAGTATCAATTTTTAAAATTTGAAGATATTTTAGCCGTCGTGAAAGCCTAACCAAGCGTGAAAGCCTAATCAAGTCTATTTTAAGGCGCCGACTAGGTCGGCGCCGCCCTACAAAAAAATAAAAAGAAAAAGGAAATTTAATTATGCCAGCCAAACAACTTATTTTCGGTGATGATGCTAGACAAAAAATGCTCATCGGCATTAACAAGCTCGCTAACGCCGTGGTTACCACTCTCGGTCCTAAAGGTCGGAATGTGGCAATTGATAAATCTTGGGGAGCTCCCAACGTGATTCATGATGGCGTTTCGGTGGCCAAGGAAATTGAGCTCGAAGATAAATTTGAAAACATGGGAGCTCAATTGGTTAAAGAGGCTGCCTCCAAGGCCAACGATGTGGCCGGTGATGGTACTACTACCGCCACCCTGCTGGCGCAACAAATCAGTGCCAAAGGCATGAAGCTGATCACTGCTGGAGTCAACCCAATGATCATGAAGCGCGGCATCGACAAGGCTGTAGCTGCGGTGGTGGCTGAGATTAAACGTTTGGCTAAACCAGTTAAAGAAAGTGATTGGGAAAAAGTCGCGACCATTTCAGCTCAAAATGAAGTGATCGGTCAAAAAATCGCTGAAGCTCTAAAGTTGGTCGGTAAAGATGGTGTCATCGAAGTCGAAGAGGGTAAAACCATGGACATCACCATCGTGCATAAGGATGGCATGGAGTTTGACAAAGGTTACGCTTCGCCATATTTTGTGACCAATTCTGACAGTATGGAAGCGGTGATGGAAAATCCTTATATTTTGGTGACTGATCAAAAAATCTCCACCATTAAGGATATTTTGGGTTTACTGGAAAAAGTTGTGGCTGATGGTCGAAGTCTGGTGATTATCGCCGACGATGTTGAGGGCGAAGCTCTGACCACTTTAGTAGTCAATCGATTGCGAGGAGCCTTCAAGTGTTTGGCAGTCAAAGCCCCGGGTTTTGGTGATCGGCGTAAAGCCATGCTCCAAGATATTGCTATCTTGACCGGAGCTCAACTAGTGAGTTCCGAGACCGGCCGGGTGCTGAAAGATGCCGTGATTGAAGACTTGGGCCAAGCCGACTCTGTTCGAGCTATCAAAGATGCCACCAGAGTTGTGGGTGGTAAAGGTAATAAAAATGAAGTTAAAGCTAGAGTGGCTCAAATCGACAAAGAAATTTCTTTGACTACTTCCAGTTTTGATATTGAAAAATTGGTGGAGCGTAAAGCCAAACTCACTGGTGGTGTGGCCGTGATTCAGGTGGGAGCTAATACTGAAGTAGAGATGAAAAATCTTCAAGAGCGCGTCAAAGACGCCAAAGAAGCCACTCGCGCTGCCATCGAAAGTGGCGTCATCACTGGTGGCGGGGTCACCTTCATTCAAGCTGGTAAAGTTTTGGCTAACCTCAAATCTGGCAGTGACGACGAACGCGCCGGAGTGGAACTCATCAAATCTGTGTTGGACATGCCACTCCGAATGCTGGCTACCAATTCAGGCATGGATGCTGGTTATGTCACTAACGAAGTGATCAAGAACTCAAATGTGAATTACGGCTTCAATGCTCTGACTAACGAGTTTGGTGATTTGGTCAAATCTGGGGTAATCGAACCCGCCAAAGTAGCCACCACAGCTCTGGAAAGCGCGGCTTCCGTGGCCTCAATGATTTTAACCACCGAATGCTTGGTAGCTGATGCTCCCAAGAAAGACGAGCCCGCTATGGGTGGCGCCGGTGGCGGTATGGGCGGTATGGGTGGCATGGGTGGTATGATGTAGGCCTTGGCTCTTAAAGTTGATCGCGGAAAAACTGTTTCCGAGATTTTTAGGTGAAAAAAGGGGAGGTGGTTTTAGCAATACTTGCTTATTAAAAACTGAGTTTTATACTGGAGTTAGTAAAATATAAGATCAATTCAACTATGAACACTAGCAACTCACAATTAGACCC
>DOZC01000036.1:18660-21489 GCA_003518205.1 Minisyncoccota bacterium
TAAGACTATTTTGGTAGAAAAACTTGAAACAGTAGTGAGAATGCTTAATGCTGAAAGTGCAGAGCAAGCATTGTCTGGTGAGAAAAGAAAAGAAATTGTGAACTTGCTTGATGAAGCTCGAGATGCATTTAATAAAATGGATTTTAGTTCTCTTGATTTGTATGAAAAATTGAATATGGGTGTTATTGAGCCAAAATGGTTGGATAAGAATACGAATCCTCAAGTTTAGCGTATGTCAAAAGCTGTGGACTACTACAGACTTAGCCCTTTTAGCGCGGTTCATCCGGATGCAGCAATAGAAGAATCAGTATACAAAGTTCCAAAAAATTTTCAGTTACTTTTAGATCAGTTTAATAATGGGATTAGCTTTAAAAAGCTCCTTAGGGCTTGTAAACTTGAAGATGACCAATTTCTCTATGAAATAGAAACTACTCAGGGTGCTCATTACTACATTTTTGAGATAGATTTTTTAAAAAGTTTTCAGAGTATTAGAGAAAAATTAGAGGGGTGGCTGGGAGAAAAAATTCATTTTGTTGAAGCAATTTTCCAACCAGTTAAGTTTTCTGATTGCCCCCCTTCTCAATTTTATGTCGGCAAAAACCCTGTTCCTATAGATTTTGATCTAACCAAAAAATATTTTAATTGGAAACATGGCACTGAAAATTACTATTTCAATTTTCTTTTCAAAAAAAGAGAAAGTGATCGTTTACCATTTGAATCAGCTGCTTTCGAGTTAGTTAGCCATGGAAAAGCAAAACATAAAACGGAGGTTGAAATTCCTCGTCCTCTGATCTGGTTTTTACGTACAGTTCAAGAAGACATTAAAGCTAATCAGCCAGCAACTTTGATACCCTCCATGGGTTCGTTGAGATGCCAGTATGTTTTTGGAGGTCTAGTTGAGGAAAATGGTGACCCATTTTTTAGAGACACATATAAGTTTATCTATTTTCCAACCTTTGCCGCAAAAAATAAAAAAATCACTTGTCGATGGGTCTTGTACCTGACCAGGGCACAAATTGCTGAAATTGCCTCAGACACAGTCAAAACTTTGTTTCTGTGGAGTTGCAATCAATCTGAATGCGAATGTAAATATTCTTTACAAGGTCAAGATTGCAGACACGAACTGTAAACAAAGATTATATTTCAATGATTCTGGCCTGATGTGTTCTAAATAAAGTAGTGTTGCCGTACTGAAGCTCAGCCGATGGGCTGTCATGGCCACAAAAAACGTATTTTGGTTGGACTCGGTCTACGTAGTTTTTAACAGCTTTTGAACCAATGTGAACTTCATCTCCAGGAGTATCTAACAGACCAAATGGCCCAGCATGAAGTAACAATATGTCTACTCTAGGAAAATTATCTAAATCCCTCTGAGCTTCCTCTTCGGTAAATTGAAGTCCACCACCTGTTTTATACCTGGGACAACCTTGATAGCCACCGATAGTCAAGCCATGCCATTCAAAAACCTGCAAGTGAACATTTAGAATTCCTAGCCGTTCTAAATAACCAGGAGTACAGTGATTGCCGTACACGCCAAACCCCGGTTTAATTGAAAGCTCAGTCTCGGTACCAATAAAGTCAAACGATGACAAATCACCTGTGGTAAAAAGCACGTCTGCTTGTTGAAACAGCTCTTTAAGTTTTGGCTCACTCTGGTCTGAGTAGTGGAGAATTTTCGTGATTGTCCTTAAGTCAGTGTTTTTCCGATATCTAGCATCCAGCATCAGATATCCGAAACAGTAGCGGGACTGGGATTCGGACCCAGGACCTTAGCGTTATGAATGCTACGCTCTTACCAACTGAGCTATCCCGCCATTTCAGAGAATTTTAGCCTGAGATTTATGATTGATTTATTATCAGGCTACTGTTCTTCACGAAACCCTATTTTACTATAAAACCTTGCCGTTTTCGAGTGACTGAGCTATAATTCACACCTGTTCTTAAAAATTTCCTGGTTTGGCTGTTCCAAAAAAATCATTGGAATGAAATGCCGATCAGACGCGCGGGGTAGTGTACGGTGCACGTGAGGCTCATAATCTCACAGGCCGGGTTCGACTCCCGGCTCCGCAACAATAAAAGAAAAGACCACCGCAAGGTGGTTTTTCTTTTTCACTTGGGCTTTAAAAACCTGGCGAATTGTTTATACTATCGATGGTTATGTCCAGAAACGTTTTGCTCATTTCCTTGATTTTGATTTTATGGTTAATTGGAGCGGTTTGGTGGTTATCTGGAGGTCAAACTTCAGGTAAAGCTGCCTTTGATCCAACCAAAATTGTGTTTTTTTACAGCACTACTTGCACTCATTGCCAAGCTACCGAGGCTTGGTTTGAGGAGCAAAAAATTTCCGAAAAGATTCAATTTGACCGCAAAGAAATCAGTACTCCAGCGGTTCAAGCTGAACTGCAACAAGCTACCGATTACTGCAAATTTGATACCAGCCAAGGAGTAGGAGTGCCGTTTTTATTTGCTGAAGGCAAATGTTACATGGGTTCACCAGATGTGGAAGGTTATTTTAAACAAAAACTTGAATTGCCTTAATGGGCGGGTTAAGTAATTTGGTTTGGAGCTTTGATCGTTTTGTCAGCTTTGTGGCTGGCTAATTGGTTGCGAGGACGACATTATAAAATTCCTTATTCCCACATTCTGACAGCCGGGGGTTTAAAACAAAATTTTTTGCCAAGTTTGCCAAGGAGTTTGGGTAGGAGTGGGGAAAGTTAATGTCGGGGTGGGAACGGTGGCTGGAAGTTCAATGACCACCTCCCCAGGCCTTTGCCAAAGCAATTGATCCCGAGCAATTTTTTCTTTTATATATGGTTGGGCGGCTCTCGA
>DOZC01000036.1:21851-28062 GCA_003518205.1 Minisyncoccota bacterium
TGTTATTATAAGTCGTTCAAAGTTAATTATTGTCAGCTTTTTCAATCCAGTTTTGTGATTGACTTACTATCATACCGAACTGACCTAACTCTGACCAGTTACGATTATGTCAATTTTATTAATTGATGCTCTAGCAAATTTTACCGCTAACCTCAAAATCGAAGGAAAGGCTAATGCAACTGTGATTGCTTATAGCAAGGATATCGAGCAATTTATTGAATTTTTAGGTCAAGTTCAAAAAACCACCATTGATGTGGTGGTGGGATCTGATGTGGAAGCTTTTAAGGAATTATTAAAAAAACAAAGATACACCAGCAAATCTATCTCTCGTAAAATTAATTCAATTAAATCATTTTTCCGGTTTTTAATTGCCAATGACCAGGCGACTGAAAACCCGGCGCTAGTGGTGATTCACCCCAAAATTGATAATGCTCCACCCAGAATTTTATCCAAACTGGAATATCGAGCTCTGCGCGATGTTTGTCGCAGTGATATTCGGATGTCAGCGATTGTGGAGTTACTACTCCAAACTGGAATGAGAATTAGTGAGCTGGCGGTGCTGGAACTTGGTGACGTGGATTTTGAGCGAGAGGTCTTTGCGGTTCGGGCTCAAAATTCTCGAAATTCTCGCCAAGTACCCATGAACAAAGCCGCAAAAAATTCCCTGATGGATTATTTAAAAATTCGACCCAAAGCTCGAGAAAAAGTTTTCTTTTTAACCAAAACTTGTCGCCCCTTCTTAGTGCGCAACATTCGAACCGCGATTGATCGCTATTTTCGATTGGCTGGCATTGCCGATGCCAAAGTCAATGATTTACGTCACACTTTTATTGTCGAGCAATTAAAAGCCGGAACACCGATGGTTTATATTTCTCAATTAGTTGGTCATAAGCGAATTACTACCACTGAAAAATATTTAAAATTGATCGAAAATTCTGAGCTGACTCCAATAATTAAAATCGAAGAACTATAAGTTTTTTGATTTGATTAAATAGGGAGAGATTTCGACAGCATCATAATCAGCCCGATAAAAAGTTCTGGTGGGATATTGGTTAATTAATTCCAGATTTTCATCATCACCAAGATCGAGAGCATAAATGATGTCGTCTTGGAATGATAAGTCCATAAAATAAGCCGGCACTCCATATTCCCACCAATTAAATTCATGTTTGATAAAGACTACAGCCTGATGAATTTTTTGCCGAGTAATTTCAGTCATGAGATAGCTATTAGCATAATTAAAATTTTTCATTTCACCCAAATTTTCGGGTGTGAAATCATTTTGCCAACGAGTGGACGGAGTGAGCTGGTACCAACGAACTAAACTTCGAACTCCTAAGCCAAAAACTAGAAGATAAATTAAAATCAACATCATTTGGCGGTAAAATTTAAAATTATGATTCACAAAAGTGGGCACTATTTTTTGCATCATTTGAGGAAATTTCTCAATGCCAGCCACTATTAAAAACAACCAAAAAGGCGTGGTCTCATACCAAAATCTTGGGCCATACATCATCCAGCTACCTTTATAAAAAAAATATCCCCCCAAAATTGCTCCAATTAACCCTGAGAATAACCACTCCCATTTTTTCGGGGGTGAGGTGACAATAAAAACTAAAATAAAGAGAAAACTCAAACTACCTGGCCAACCCAGTAAAACTTTATTTAAGAGATATAGGTTGGTGTATGAATCTGTTAATGCCATGGCCCAGGTTCTGGTGGCATCAATTCCAAAGTGACTCAAAAAACCTAGATCATAAGTTGAGGTTGTCCAACTGCCGGTTAAAATTTTGTTATAACCAAAATAACTCAACAGCATCAGTGTTAGTCCAATCATCAGTGGTCCAAATAATCTCAAATTTTTAAGCCAATTTTTTGGTTCTACTAACAAGATCTTTAAAGAAAAAAGTCCCAACGGTAGAGCCACCAAAAATCCTGTAAAAGGTCTGATATTGACCAAAAATCCCAAAGCTAATCCAGTCCCAAAACTTAACCAGTAATTTTGAGTTTTGATAAACTTAATAAACCACCAAATGGTCAGTAGAGTAAATACCAAAGCCGTGTTGTGAGACATAAAACTGGCTGAGTTCATTTTTATGAATGGCGAAATAAAAGCTAAAATTGCTACGATCAAACCAATTCTTCGAGAATAAACTTGAATTCCGATTTGATAAATTAAATTTAAAGCCAAAACCCCCATCAGTGGAGGAATTAACCATGGCAGACCCAATCGATAACCCAAACTTAAAACCAAAGGATGACCAAAGGAATATTGAGAAAACTGTTTGCCTTGAAAATCAATCATTCCAACCAGAGGAAAATGTTTAGCCTGATCACCTAATTTGAGAAAAAGTTTGCCTTGAGCAAATAACTTAGCTTGATGGGCGTAAGCAATAGCATCTGGGACGTGAGGTAGGTGGTCTAAAACAAAATAATTAGTCATCGCAAATTCACTGAAAGCGATCAAACTCAGAATCACCATGGCGGTTTGCCAAAAATTGGTTGACCGAGTTAAAAACTGAACTGGTCGATAACTCGCCAAAGATTTTTTGATGATCAAAACTAATAAAATCGCCATCAGAATCAATATTCCTAGAAACGGCAGAAAATCTAATCCCAGCTTTAGCAGTGAAAAAATTAAATTGCTGATAGTGCCAGGATGAGCATAATCTCCTCCCATGGAATACTGCATTGGGACTGACGGAAAATCGAGTAAAAAAATCACATAAACTATGACAACGGTCACTAAACCAAATTTCATGAATCGGGTGGGAAAAGATTGAGTTTTTACCTGCGCCATACTTGTCGGTGTTATAATAATTGAGTGATTATGAGATGCATTCCTATTGTAACTATCTATTTTGCTTGGCGAGGCTCAATTTAAGTTTTGGGGGAGAGTGATTTTTGATAGTTGGCGTTTTTCACTCCCCTCTGGGAGTTTTTTGGGGCAAATTTAACAAATTTTGCGATGAAACATTTCTAATTTATAAAAAAACTCCAACTAGAGCTATCTTGGACACACCGATATAATCAAGTTACAACCATCATGTGGTTGAACCACAAATAAAGGAAATCATGATGAAATCAAGAGTTTTTTCAGCCACTCGAGCTTCGGGTCGACTTCATTTGGGCAACTATTTAGGAGCGGTCAAAGGTTATTTGGCACTCCAGGAGCGTAGCGACTTGGAGTGTGTTTTTATGGCGGTGGATTTACACACTATTACCACGCCCTATGATGCCAAAACTTTACCCCAGGCTTCACGAGAGATCATTATTGATTATTTAGCGGCTGGTTTGGATCCAGAGCGAGTGGTGGTGACACTGCAGTCATTGGTTTCAGAGCATTCCGAGTTAGCTTTTCTGTTTTCGAGTGTTGTGTCCATCGCCAGAATGCAACACCTGCCGACCTTCAAAGACAAAGTTAAACAGCATCCTAATCATGTGACTATGGCGTTGTTAAACTATCCACTATTAATGGCGGCGGATATTTTGGTCTACAAAGCGGGTTTGGTGCCGGTGGGAATTGATCAAGAACCGCATTTGGAAGTAGCGCGAGAAATTGCTCGGAAAATGAATGAACTTTACGGAATGGATTTTCCCGAGCCACAGCGATTTGCGACTCGCGGAGAATATGTCCCATCACTAGCAGGAGCAGGCAAAATGAGCAAGAGTGTTGAGGGTAGTTATATTAATTTGACAGATGATCTAGCTACTATCAAAAAACGGCTGGCCGGGGCTCCAACAGATAGTGGGCGGGGTGAAACCATTCCCACTCAAGGAGGTGTGGCAAATTTACTTAAATTTGTGGAGTTAATTCAAGGAGCGGATCGGCGGGCAGAGTATGAAGCTAGTTATCAAGGAGCTGGACTTCGCTACGGGGATCTTAAAAATGAGTTGGCAGCCGCAATTTTTGCCGAGCTGGCGCCGATTCAGGAACGCCGACGCACTTTTGAGGCCGATCCCAAAAAACTTGAAGAAATCATTCAAACCGGAGCGACCAAAGCTCGAGCCATTGCCAGCATCACTTTGAAAGAAGTCAAAACTAAAATGGGATTGGGTTGAAACAACTCAAAAAATATTTATGACTCTAAAACCCACTATTCAATATGCTGATTTTGCCAAACTCGACATTAGAGTTGGCACTGTTATGGCCGCCGAATCACCAGATTGGTCTGAAAAATTGCTAAAATTTACGGTATTTTTTGGCCATGATATCGGCGAAAAAACCATTTTGGCGGGCATTAAAGCTTGGTACCCGCCAGAGCATTTTACCGGCAAAAACTTTTTATTTGTGATTAACTTGGCAGAGCGCAAAATGGGTCCGGATGTGAGTCAGGGCATGATGCTAATGATTGATGAGCCCACCAAACCTCGAGTTTTTGAGGTTTCTGATTTGGCTCAACCCGGAATGCCCATCGCTTGATCTGTTAGAATAGCGAGCACACCATATTACAACTGTTTACTAATTTGGCTCAATTTATGTCAAACCCACCTTCAAAATCTCCAGAAAAAATCACTGAAAAACCTGCTTCGGCTGAAAAGTCTGCGATGTCTGAAAAAACTCCATCAAAAAAAACTTTGATAGATAAGGAGAAAATTATCAAACAGTTTGAGTTTCAACTCAATCTCAACCAATTTTTCAACAAAAGCCTGATTTATATTTTGATTGGTTTGTTATTTTTGCCTTTTATTATTTCCTTAGTTACCGGTGGCAAACGCGAACAGATTTCAGTCAGTCAACTAGTCAAGGATATTCGGGAGAAAAAAGTCGAAAAACTCGAGGTGGCTGGAGCTGAACTGCGAATTCAATACAAGGACGATCAGGGCAAAAAAATTGCTCGCAAAGAAGACGGCCAAGAAGCGGCCACGATTTTGAAAAATGCCGGCATTGATTTAGCCGAAGTGGATTTTGCAGTTCAAGATGTCTCGACTGGCAGAATGATTTGGGAAGTAGTCATGAATTTCTTACCGATCATTGCCATGGCTTTACTGTTCTTTTTCATTTTTCGTCAGGCCCGCGGCGGCCAAGATGGCATTATGGGCATAGGTCGCAGCAAAGCCAAGATTTTTGTCAAAGGCAAACAAAATACCAAATTTTCTGACGTGGGGGGCATGACCGAATCTAAACAAGAACTGGAAGAGATTGTGGATTTTTTGAAAAATCCTAAAAAATATACCAAAGTTGGCGCCCGCACTCCCAAAGGAGTTTTATTAGTGGGACCATCCGGTACTGGTAAAACCCTGTTGGCCAGAGCCGTAGCGGGTGAGGCCGGCGTGCAGTTTTTGAGTATTGCTGGGAGTGAGTTTATGGAAATGCTGGTGGGTGTCGGAGCTTCTAGAGCTCGCGACCTGTTTAGTACCGCCAAAAAACTCGCCCCTTCGATCATTTTTATCGACGAAATTGATGCCATCGGCCGAATTCGGGGTCAAGGTAGCATGGGCGGGCACGATGAGCGAGAGCAAACTTTAAATCAAATTTTAGTGGAGATGGATGGATTTAATCCAAACGAACAAGTGGTTGTCATTGCCGCTACTAATCGTGGAGACTTGCTTGATACGGCTCTTCTTCGGCCAGGCCGTTTTGATCGAAGAGTTATAGTCGACTTTCCTGACGCTGAAGGTCGAAAAGCCATTGCTACCATTCATGCTAAAGGCAAACCGTTTGATGAATCCGTCAATTGGGACCGAGTCGCAAGACGTACCGTCGGTTATTCCGGAGCTGATCTGGAAAACATGTTAAATGAGGCGGCTATTTCTGCTGCCCGAGTGGCTCGAGAAAAAATCAATATGGAAGATATTGAAGACGCCGCTACCAAAGTCAAGCTTGGTCCGGAAAAAAAGCGTCTTCAATCGGATTTGGATAGAAAACTGACTGCTTACCATGAAGTCGGCCATGCGGTTGTTTCCCATTTTTTGCCTAATACTGACCCTGTTCACCGGATTTCAATTGTTTCCCGCGGTATGGCTTTAGGTTATACTCTAATTCCACCGGCCAAAGATAAGCTACATGAAACTAAGACTCATTTATTGGAGAAAATTACCGTTATGATGGGTGGCCGGGCCGCCGAGGAAGTATTCATGAATCAGATGACCACCGGAGCCTCCAACGACTTTGATCAAGCTACACAGGTGGCTAAAGCCATGGTAATTGAATACGGAATGAGCTCTTTGGGACCGATTAATTTTGGACCAAACATGGATGTCACCGAAT
>DOZC01000024.1:0-3220 GCA_003518205.1 Minisyncoccota bacterium
TGTTTGATTTATAACTCCCTCTCCTCCAGCTGACGACTGCCGTCCAAATTCGCTATACTAATCCACTATACTGAAACCTATGAATTTGCCTGCCATAGCCACTCCCAACCAACATTTGGCGCTCTTGAGCCTGGACATCGTGCCGCGATTGGCAGCCCAATTTGGACTGGATCTAACTGTCAAAGCCAATGAAATCGCCCTCCATCAACTGCTGCAGGAAATGGCTCGCACCATTGTGCCGGCTATGTCCGGAGTAGTTTTAGACCCAATTTATAGTTATGACTTGATGGTGCGGGACTTAGATCAGGCTGGTTTGCTCTTAAGTTTAGAAAAACTGACGGCTGAAATTGAACCCCAAAATCCTCCCACTCTAATTCCCAATTGGGGGGTTGATCGTATCAAGCAACATTATGCTTGGGCTAAACTCGAACTAATTTATCACCCCAATGAGCCGGCAGCTTTGACCAAAAAACAACTGGTGGCGGAGTTGGGAGATTTTTGCCGCCATGAAGGCATCGGGTTTTTATTAAAACTGAAAGTGCCCTCGCTAAACTCGAATCAATCCTTAGCTCAGGCTGCCCAGTTTCAACAGGATCAATTAACTGCTGCTCAAGAATTAGTTAAATCAGTTTCGCTATTGGCTTTGGAAAACCCCCAGGACGCTTTGGCTTGTGCTACTCTCACCGCCGAACTTGATGTACCTTGGATTATTGCTCTCGAACCAACTTTGGATTATGAAAAAGTTAAAGAAATTTTACGCATGAGTCTGGAAAACGGGGCTCAGGGCTTTTTAGTGGCCGAAGCGTTGTGGTCTGAGATTTATCAGCTCCGAGCGAGTGATTCTCACTCACCCGATTGGGTCAAAATTCGCGAATTTTTAGCCACTACAGCCAGAGATCGCAGCATTGAGTTGGCACGTATTGCTGATGAAGCTGGGATTTAATTTTCAAAGTTAGGTTCTGGAATGCTTGTGGGACGGCTTACAGCCTTTAGTTTATTGTTAGTTCATAATTATTTGATTATCTTGATTAATTTAAAAAGGAGTTTGTATGTATACCCTACCAGCCCTAGCTTATGGTTTTGATGCTCTTGAACCATATTTTGATGCTGCCACCATGGAGCTGCACTACAGTAAACATCATCAGACTTATCTGGATAAATTGAATGAGGCTCTAAAGGATAATCCAGAGCTTCAGGCGCTACCAGCTCAGCGGTTACTTAGTGAGCTCAATACTACGGTGCCAGAACCCCTGCGACTTAAAGTTAAAAATTTTGCCGGTGGCTTTGTAAATCATAATTTTTTCTGGGAAATTTTAGCACCTCAGGCTGGCGGAGAGCCAACCGGTGAGATGGCAACCGCCATTAACCAGGATTTTGGTGACTTTTTAACTTTTAAAGCTCAATTTTCAGCGACCGCCGCCGGAATTTTTGGTTCAGGTTGGGCCTGGCTAGTCAAAACCGCTACTGGAAAGTTGCAAATTATCACGACGCCCAATCAAGACAGCCCTTTAACTCAAGGTCTGACGCCGCTACTGGCATTGGATGTTTGGGAGCATGCCTATTATTTAAAATATCAAAATCGCCGCCCCGAATTTATCTCAGCCTTTTGGCAGGTGGTGAATTGGAGTACAGTGGAACTCACTTGCCCGAATGGCTAACTTTGCCTAGAAAGTTTTAGATGTTGCAACTGATTCTCGATGTGGAGACGAAGCAAGCCTTCGATGATGTGGGTGGTTATTTTCCAGAGCGACTGGGGATCTCTTTTGTGGGGGTTTGTGTCCGATCAAATTTTGCCGAGCCGGGTGAATTTCAGTCATATTTTGAAGCTGATATCCCCAAGTTATTTCCACTACTGGAGCGAGCCGATGTGATTGTGGGTTTTAATATTGATGGCTTTGACATGCCGACTTTTGCTAATTACTACACTGGAGATATTAATAAATTTCCGACATTAGATTTAATGTTGCGGATTAAGGATAGTGTGGGGCATCGAATCAGTCTCGATGCCGTGGCGCGAGAAACTTTGGGTGAGGGTAAAACTGGTGATGGTTTGGACGCCATTAAATATTTTAAAACCAAGAACTGGGAAAAACTCGAAAAATATTGTTTACAGGATGTGAAAGTGACGCGGGATATTTGGGATTACGGCTATAAACATGGTCAAATTAAGTTTCGCAACAAATGGAATCGATTGATTGATTGCCCGGTGGATTTTTCATTTTCCGCCAAAAAATCCGCCGGTGTTCAAATGGCATTGCTTTAACCGATGAATTTTTTTTGGGAGATAATGGCAAAATTTTTAGATTAGAATTAAGGTATGACAAATCTTCAAGCTTTCCAAGCCAGAATTTGCAGCACGGTGGCCGGATATTTAATTCAAGATCAAAAAGTTTTGTTGGTGAAGCATAAAAAACTAGGTATTTGGCTAGCTCCGGGTGGCCACGTTGAATCTGGCGAATTACCTCACAGGGCGGCTGAACGCGAAGTTTGGGAAGAGACTGGAGTTAGGGTTGAGGCAGTGGATTTTTGGCACAGCTTGCCAAAGACCACTATTTCAGAGCTTTTACCCAATCCGGCTTTAACCAACCTGCATTGGGTTTGTGAGGCCAATTACCAAAATCGCTTAGTAAGCCGAGATCCATCTCAACCTCAGAAAACCAAACTCTGGCCTAACGGCTGTGAACAGCATGTGTGTTTTTTGTATTTCGTCAAACCAATTGATGGAGTAGATTTTCGCCAAAACCTCGAGGAAACCGATGGCATTGGTTGGTTTAGTGCCGATGAAATTTTAAAATTGGAAACTACCGATGATTTGAAATCCGAGTTAAGTTGGATGCTGAAACTAGCCCAACAGCGCCAACTTGGTTGACCGGGTATAATAGTTGGTATGATGATGGCAACCACATTGGAGACAACTTTAGCAACTCCCTCAGAACTTCCTGATTTACCAGCCCTGACAACTTTGGTTTATGGTGGTGAAGCAGCTAGAATTGGTGAGAAAAAAACTCAGAAATTGATTCCAGAAATTCTTCAAATTCAAATCACTGTCAAATCATTGTTGGACAAGCCTGCTCAAATAAATGAAAATTCAATCGCAGAAAAATATTTTGCTGGGATTTTGCAGTTACTGAGAATTCAGGTAAATTTGCTTTTTCAGGCTGCTAGTCAGGATTGGAGTTTGGTAGGTCATGCTCAACAACTCACGGCTGCCAAAGCAAAA
>DOZC01000024.1:3393-11795 GCA_003518205.1 Minisyncoccota bacterium
CACTTTGGCTTGCGTGGTGAAACTTATGAATTTGCCATTGAGTTGGCTAGGGATGTAGCCAAATATCTTGATAAATTGGCCAAACTAACTGGTCAAAATCAATATCGAACTCAAGCAGCTTTGGTTTTAAATCAGGTTTGTGAAACTTTTGAATCTCAGAGTCAAAAACCAGAAGCCTATTTTTTGGCTAAATTCGAAGCTGCAAATTATCTTGATTTGGCCGGCGATCCTAGTGTTGAGGCTGACAATGTCGAACATTGGGCCAACGAACTTTGGAATTACGGTCAACAGTCTATTGCTGATTCAGGCGTTGATTCAGGCAATTCTGAAAAGCCCAAGTATGCCGAAAATTGGGATCGATACGCCGCCGCCGCTTGGTGGTACTTTGAGTTTGGTCTGCGACATCGAAATGCGGTCATCATGGATATCGCTCTTCAACGAGTTAATTGGGCGGTGGCCGCTGGAGGTCAAAAATCTCGCTCAAAATATTTAGCAGCTAGAATGATAGCCAATTTGGCCGATAAGTTGCGTCATGGCCAATTTGTTTTAGCTACGCCGAGCACTAAAGAAAAAATATCTGAGCAATTAAGTATTAGTGTCTAGAAAAAATAAATTTATGCCAGTTTTACCGATCTTGCCTCACCAACTTACCGATCATGTGAAGTTGCTTCATAAGGTGGCAGTTGTTCATGATGACAAAGTTTTAATTCTCAAGCGCGCCAATACCGCTCAGTCTAGGCCGGGATGTTGGGATTTACCTGGTGGCAACAGCGAGTGGCCGGTGGCTTTGACAGAAAATACTGCCAACATTTATCAGCTGGATATAGTGCGGGAAATTCAAGAAGAAACCGGATCTGAAACTTCCCCAAACAATTTTTCCGAAAAAAATTTGATTTTCTTCCGGACATTTTTTGAACCAGAGCGGCAAGTTTATAGCTTAATTTGTGGTTGGAAACTCAATGCCGTAACCGATCTCACAGCTTTTTCGCCGGAAAAAGTTAAACTCTCTCCGGAGCATACTCAAATGGCTTGGATATCGCTATCTGAGGCCGCCAGTTATGATTTTGGTGGAGTTCGGGGTCAATTTATTTTAGAAATTATTGTTCAGGCTTTGAAGATTTAGGACGAGAGCACGGTAAATATGGTTTACATGATTTATGTCAAATCAAGGTAATCTCAACCGAAAAATAATTTTATGAAGCTCTCATCGCCTACTCAAGGAATTTCAAGTCTTTTATCGCTGCAGCATTTGACGGTTAAAGTTGGAGAAAAAACAATTTTGCATGATTTATCCATGGATTTTGCTCCAGGTTCTTTTCATGTTATTTTGGGTCCCAATGGTTCAGGCAAGTCGACGCTGGCGAGTTTTTTGGCGGGACATCCGGATTATGTGGCCGCAACAGACAGTCAGGTCACTTTTGGTGGTCAAAATTTACTAAGTTTAAGCGCCGATCAACGCAGCCGAGCCGGTTTGTTTTTGGCTTTTCAACAGCCGGTGATGGTGCCGGGGCTGCGAGTTTTAAATTTCTTGTGGTTGACCTACCAGCGTCGATTCTCTGATGCGGCTACTCGACCTCAAAAAACTATTGTGGCGTTTCGAGATTATTTGAAAACATTGGCGGTTGATTTGGATCTTAAACCAGAATTAATTGATCGGGGTTTGCACGAAGGCTTTTCCGGTGGCGAAAAAAAACGTTTAGAAGTTTTACAACTCATGGTTTTACAACCCAAACTGGCAATTTTGGATGAAATCGATTCCGGCTTGGATGTCGATGCCCTGAAATTGACAGCCGCAGCCCTGCATCGACTGCAAAATGAGATCGGCACTACCATTTTACTCATCACCCATCATCAACAGATCGTTAGAACCTTCAAGCCAGATCAAGTTAGAGTTTTGATTCAAGGTAAGTTAGTCGCCAGCGGTGACATGAACTTGTTGGAACAAATTGAAGCTGAAGGCTTCAACAGTTTTAAAACTCTGGCAACTGAAGTGAGTTAGTCAGAAATTTCTTGCTTCCAGACTTCACATAATTTATGTCACGATTTATCGCCAAACCAGACTTACAACCAACCGCAGTCGCAGCTGGTAAAAAATTGTTGGCCAACGATTATCAATTTGGTTTTTCGTATCCCACCGCGAATTACGCTTTTGTGGCCCAACCCGGATTGTCCCAACAAGTTGTTGAACAAATCTCCGAGTTCAAAACCGAGCCAGCGTGGTTGCGCGCCTCCAGACTCCAAGCTTTAACTGAGTTTGAGCGCAAGCTCATGCCAGCTTGGGGAGCCGATCTCTCCGGCATTGATTTCAAGAGTTTCCATTATTATTTGCGTCCCACTGACGTTGTGGCCAAAACCTGGCAAGACGTACCGGCCGATGTCAAAAAAACTTTTGATCGCCTCGGAATTCCTGAGGCTGAGCGTGGGGTCTTGGCTGGGGTGAAAGCTCAATATGACAGCGAAGTAGTCTATGGCTCTTTGAAAAAAACTTGGGCTGATGATGGAGTGATTTTTCTATCCATGGACGAGGCCATTAAACAACATCCTGACTTGGTGCGGGAGTATTTTGGCAAACTTATTTCTCATCAAGACAATAAATTTGCGGCTTTGAATGGCGCCGTTTGGAGCGGCGGCTCGTTTGTCTATGTGCCCAAAGGCGTCCACGTTAAAATGCCGTTGCAAACTTATTTTCGGATCAACTCCGCCAATGCTGGCCAGTTTGAGCGAACCCTAATCATCGTGGATGAAGGGGCGAGCGTACATTACGTGGAGGGTTGCTTTACGGCTGGAACCTTAATTACGACACGAGTCGGCATTAAGCCAATTGAACAAGTGACTGAGGCAGATTTGGTTTTAAGCCACACTGGTAGCTGGCGAGCTATTAACCAGACTCAAGTCAGATCTTATGACGGGAAACTATACACAGTCACTGTCACTGGCCAACCGAGTGTTGGAATTCAAGCTACGGTCGAACACCCATTTTTGGTGGTGAGACGCAAATATCTTAATGAGCGCAATCAAATTTGGTCAACAGCCTGGCAACCAGTGTCCAGCTTAAAACCCAAAGATTATGTTTGTTCACCGATTGATCGAACGGTTAATGACTTTGAAACTCAAAACATCGAGATTCCAATGGGCCGTGGCAGGCACGGCTTCAAGTTAGAGACAGTGACTGTGCCAACAACGGCTGATTTTTTTAGATTAGCGGGGTTTTATTTGGCGGAAGGCAGTATTAGCGATGAACATTATTTGAGTTTTTCGTTTAATGAAGCGGAACGAGATTATATTGAGGATGTCAAAAATCTGATTCAAAAGATTTTCGGCAAAGTCTCGTTGGCTGAATCCCATCATCTTAAAAATCATGGCACCAGTGTGGTGGTCAGTTCGACTAAATTAGCCAGAATTTTTAAGATTTGGTTTGGAGCTGGTTGCGACCACAAACAAATTCCTGAATGGATGCTTCAAGCCGATTTAGCCAAACAGGCTCAGTTGATTTTGGGTTGGTATTGGGGCGATGGCAGTTTTTATAGTAAACAGTTAAAACATGGTTTCAAAGAAATGTTCCGACTTTGCACTACTTCGGAAAAATTAGCTTGGCAAATGCGTCAGTTATTGTTGCGCCAAGATATTGCCACCAGCATGAATGTTAGATCTAGACGACACGAAGGTCGGAGAACAATGTTTACTTTGGTAGTCGGCGGTGAAGCAGCTGTAAAATTTGGTGATTTAGTTGGTCAACCTATTAAAGCTACTTTGCATTACAAAAAACGCGCCACCGCTTTTTATATTGATGACAAATATTTTTATGCACCGATTAAATCGATAGAAATTGACACAGTCAAAAATGTTCCAGTTTATAATTTTAGCGTTCAAACCGACGAAAGTTATGTGGCTGGTGGAGTGGCAGTTCACAACTGCACCGCTCCCAACTTTTCTGCCTCCTCACTCCACAGTGCGGTAGTGGAAATCTTTGTCAAAGCCGGCGCGCGGTGTCAGTACACCACCATCCAAAATTGGTACCAAAATGTTTACAACTTGGTAACCAAACGCGCTTGCGTGGAACGTGAGGGCGAGATGATTTGGACTGATTTTAACATGGGCTCTAAAGTTACCATGAAATACCCGGGCTTTATTTTGGCTGGCGAGGGAGCTAAGGGCGAAGTGCTATCGATGGCGCTGGCCGGAGCTGGTCAACATCAAGACACTGGTGCCAAAGCGGTACATTTAGCTCCACATACTAGCTCGACGATTATTTCCAAATCTATTAGCAAAGCTGGAGGTCGCACCAGTTATCGCGGCTTGGTCCACATTGGTCCCAAAGCTCACCACAGCAAAAACACCGTAGTGTGCGACGCGCTACTGGTGGATGATTTGTCTCGCACCGACACTTATCCAGTCGAAAAAATCTTCACTAATTTAGTGGAAGTCCAACATGAAGCCACTGTTTCCAAAATCGGCGATGACCAGCTGTTTTATTTAATGAGTCGCGGTTTGGATGAAACTACGGCTCGCAAACTGATTGTGAATGGTTTTGTGGCGGATTTAGTGCGCAAACTTCCACTGGAATATGCTGTGGAAATGAATCGATTGATCGATATGGAGATGGAAGGGAGTGTGGGATGAAAAATTTGCTACCCCAAACTTCGCGATCTCAAACTCCACAATTTGAAACTTCGTCAGCCTCGGTCCAATCGTCAGCCTCGGTCCAGTCGCCGGCGGCCAGTTCAACCCCAAATTTTATCCAATTAGTGGCCGATGAGCATCGTCGCATTGAACTTACCGAATCTGGAGATTATGTGGTTGAACTGACTGGGGCAGGAGCTGAGGCTGAGATTACCAGCCGGACTTTGGTAACAGCCACAGACAAATTTCAGCTCTCAGTGACGGTGCGTCATTTGGCTTCGCACACCAAAGCCAAAACCAAACTCTTGGGGGTGGCAGATGGTCAAGCTCATCTTCAGTTGGCCGGTAAAATTATTATTGAAACCAACTGCGCTGATTGCGAGTCGTTTCTGACTGAACGAATTTTATTATTATCACCCACCGCCAAAGCTCAAGTAGTACCGGATTTGGAAATTAAAAATAACGCGGTGAAATGCTCCCATGCCGCCAGTATCAGTTACATTCCGGCCGAGCAAATTTTTTATTTAATGAGTCGGGGTTTGAGTCAAACGGAAGCCAAAACCATGATCGCCGGGGCATTTTTGGAACAGTAAAGACGGATAGATGAGATTTATTGAATCACAAAATCGACCCGACTCCTCCATCACCATCAGAGTAATGCTGCATGGTGAAATCCAATGGTGAAGCTGTGCTAGTGACCGTTTGAGAGCTTCTAGCTTTAAGTATGTCTAAAGCAGCCTTAATTTCTTTTGGAATTGAACTGGAAGCATCCAGATTTAGCAATTGTTTTTCGATTTCCATAATTACTTTTAGGGCTGCTATATCAAATTTTAATTCTGTTTTAAATTTATTGATAACATTCGAATATTCACGATACAAATCAGCTGCCTCAGAATTAACTATCTTAGTCTGATCAAAATCCTGGGTGACAATAGCTAATGTGTCTAGTGTAATCATAATTGCGCCTTTGTGTTATAAATTTAGTATCTCATAAAGCCGCCAATCCGCCATGTTTGATTTAAACTCTTTTCTGACTCCACCCAAAACTATCGCTGTGGTTGGTTTATCTGATAAACCGGAACGCCCCAGCTATCAAGTGGCCAGTTATCTGCAACAACAGGGTTTTAAGATTGTTCCAGTCAATCCCACTTTAGTTGAAGTTTTGGGAGAAAAAGCTTATCCAAGTTTATTGGCCATTCCGGCTGAGATTCAGCTTGATATTGTTGATGTCTTTCGCCAACCTGAAGCGGTGATGGCGATGGTGGATGAGATAATTACTTCCGGCCGAAGGCCCTTAGTCTGGTTGCAAGAAGGAGTGATTAGCGAGATGGCCAAAACCAAAGCTGAAGCTGTCGGACTGACCGTGGTAATGAACCAGTGCTTGATGAAGGTGCATCGAGCTAAGATGAGTAAATAGCCTTTTTTCTCGAGTTTCGCGGTACAATAGCAACATGTCAAATAATTTGTCATTTGATTTTGCGGCCACTAGAAAAGACTTTCCGATTTTTGCCTCGCCAGAAAATCAGAACTTGATTTATTTTGATTCAGCGGCCACCGCCCAAAAACCGCGCCTAGTCATCGATGCCATCTCTAACTATTATCAAACCCACAATGCCAACATTCATCGCGGGGTCTACCAATTGGCCGAAGAAAGCACTCGGGATTGGGATGAGAGTCGAGAAACTATCGCCAAATTTCTGGGAGCTGATGCTGATGAGTTAATTGTGACTCGCAATGCCACCGAGGCCTTCAACGGCGTGGCTTATGGTTGGGCCGATCATCAGTTGAAGCCTGGTGACAAAATTCTAATCACGCTTTTGGAGCATCATGCTAATCTGGTGCCCTGGCAACAGGTTTGCCAGCGCACTGGCGCAGAACTTTTGGTGGCGAAAGTCACAGTTGACGACCGATTGGATGAAATTGATTGGCTGAGTAAACTCCAAACTCCAGGAGTCAAGTTGGTGACGCTAACTCACGTTTCCAACGTCACTGGGGCAGTGTTGCCAATTAAAAATTTAGTGCGATTAGTTCATCGACACCAACCCGGAGCTCGAATGGTACTAGATGCGGCTCAAAGCGTGCCTCACTTGCCGATGGACTTTCACCAGCTGGGAGTCGATTTTCTGGCCTTCAGCGGCCACAAACTTTATGGCCCAATGGGGATTGGAGGTTTGTTAGTTCGGCGCGAATTGCTCACTAGTCAAGAATTTCAGCCTTGGTTATTTGGCGGTGGCATGATTGAGTCAGTTTGGCCTGATCGCGCCACTTTCAGTTTAGAGCAGGTTGATCGATTTACAGCCGGAACACCAGATGTGGCAAGCTTGGTTGGATTAGCGGCCGCCACAAAATATCTTCAACAAATTGGCATGGCTGAAGTTGTGGCTCACGAACAAATTTTAGTCAAAACAGCTTATGAAAAACTTTCTCAAATTCCTGAAATTCAACTCATCGGCCCTGACCCAGTTAAATTTGATCGAGTTGGATCAGTGGCTTTCACTTACCAAGGGATTCATGCTCACGATGTAGCCCAAGTTCTGGCTAGCCAAAATATTGCAGTTCGTTCTGGACATCATTGTGCCATGCCCTTGCATACTGCTAAAAACTGGTCCGCAACCACTAGAGTTAGCTTCGGAATTTACAACACTGAAGCTGAAATTGATCGATTTATCAAAGCTTTAGCCAAAGTTAAAAACTTGCTCAAACATGACTGATATTTTAACTGATGAACTTTACACTCAAATTTTGTTAGATGCGGTACATCAGCCTCAACATCGAGGCGATATGTTAGAACCAGATTTAACAACGACGACTGGTAACGCCAGTTGTGGTGATGAGGTGATAGTTAAAATCAAACTTTCGACTGATAAAACCTCATTTAAGGCTGTTAAGTGGCAGGGTCAGGGTTGTATTATTAGTCAAGCCCATATGGATGGGATGGCGGCGGCAGTTATTGGTCAAAAACTTCTAACTGTTAAAACATGGGGGCGACCTGAGGTTTTAGCGTTATTTGGTTTGACTAATATTTCGAGTAGTCGAGAAAAATGTTTGATGTTGGGATTAAAAGCCATTCAGCAAGCGATTTCTTCATCAAATACTCCATAAACAATATAATGCGGTGGCTTAAAAAGCTTTATCAGTTTATCCTGAAAACTCCGTGGCCATTTTGGGGCGGTTCGGTTTTCATGGCGGCAGCATTTTTACTAAATAATGTGGCGCCATTTTTTGTCAAATGGCTAACTGAGGCCGCTCAAACTCAAAACTTTGGCTGGGCTGGCCAATTAATTTTGATTTTTGGGGGTTTATTACTTTTGAGTAATTTTTTGGAAAATTTTGGTTACTTTATTACTGATAAAAACATGGTGACGACATCTACACTGATTTCTCACTCTGTTTTGTCACACATTCATAATTTAGATTTTACCTATCACACCAATAAAAGTTCTGGTAAATTAATTTCGTTGATGAAGCGAGGCGATGACGCTTTTTTTACTTTTTACGATATTCTAAATCGCCAATTTTTAAATTTAGGTTTAAGTTTCTTAGTCATGTTCGGCGCTTTTACTCAACTTCAATTTCGTTATTTGGGATTTAGTTTGGGATTAATTGGATTAAGTTTTTTCGTGTCATTTTTTTTGGTGAAACTAAATATTGTCAAAAGAAATTTATTTAATACCGCTGATAATAATTTAACAGCTGCTCGAGTCGATAATTTGATGAACTTCGACACAGTGAAATATTTTGCTCACGAAAAATTTGAGCAACGGCGGTTTTTGGGGTTTTTG
>DOZC01000024.1:11848-17614 GCA_003518205.1 Minisyncoccota bacterium
GTTTTGGGGTTTGTTGCAAAAATGGAATCAAGCTCTGCAAGCTTACTTTTTTACTTTTCGCTATTTTGATACCATCCTGGGCAACATTATCAATGCGGCTTTGGTAGGAATCATGTGGTTGGCGCTAATTGACTTGCAACATCAAACCATTAGTTTGGCTGAGTTTTTATTGGTTTTAACTTTTGCCATGACTCTTTTTCCCAAAATGATGAATTTCTTGTTTAGTTTGCGTGAGTTAGCCAAAAAGTACTCTGATCTTCGAACCTACCTAGCTTTGCTCGATGAGCCAATTTCAGTGATTGATCCGATTCAACCAGTAGTTATAAATCAGCCATGTCAGAAACTCGAATTTCATGATGTGACTTTCGCATATAGTCAAAATGACGCCCCAGTTTTGAAAAATTTTAATTTGAAAATTAATCAGGGCGAGGCTGTGGCTTTAGTGGGTTATTCTGGGGCAGGCAAGACCACCATCGCCAAACTTTTGATGCGCATGTATGACCCAACAGCTGGAAAAATTACGATTAATGATGTGGCACTGAATCGATTAACTAAAGCGGCTTTAAGGCTTAAAGTTGGAATTGTGCCTCAAGATCCTCTCCTTTTTAACAATACAATTTTTTACAATATTGCTTACGCCCGAATTGGTGCCACTGAAACCGAAGTTTTGGCTGCCGCCAAAGCCGCCAGAGTTAGTGACTTTGTGACAAAGTTGCCTTTAGGTTATCAAACTGAAGTTGGCGAGCGAGGTATTAAATTATCTGGAGGACAAAGACAGCGACTAGCTATCGCTAGAGTTTTGTTGGAGCAGCCGGAAATCTTAATTTTTGATGAAGCCACTAGTGCCCTAGATTCAGTTTCAGAACAAGACATTCAAGCTGCTTTTTGGCAATTGGTAAGAGACCCAGTTCAATCGCGAACGGCAATTATTATTGCTCATCGTTTATCCACGATTATGAAGGCCGATAAAATTGTGGTGATGGATAAAGGTAAAATTGTAGCTATGGGAACTCACGCGGAATTAATGAATCAAAAAAATGGCATCTATTATCAATTGTGGTCATTACAAAAAAATGGCTTTATTGGTGATGGTGAAACTGAGGAAACTGAAGAAAACTAAGATAAGTTATTTTTTTGAAAAAATTCTGATTTTTTATGAACTTAAAAATATTTGTTGGCAGTGCCAATCCTGCCAAAATAAAAGCTGCGGAACAAGCCGTCACCGAAGTTTTGGGGGAAGCAAAAAAATCAACCTTTCAAATTATTGGTCACGAAGTAAATAGTGGTGTGGCGGCTCAACCGATGTCTGATATCACCACTAAAACCGGCTCAATTAATCGAGCTAAAAATGTTTTAGCTTGGGGTTTAGCTCAAAACTCAAACAATTGCTCTCAGCCAGTTTCAATTTTAGCTCTGGGTTTGGAAGGGGGAGTTTTTCAAGTTCGATCCAAATCTCATGAGCTGTGGTCGACAGTTTGGGTGACTCTAATTGACTCACGTTTGCCTCAAAAACTGATTCAAGTGAATGGCGCTAGATTTCGATTGCCAGATCAAATTGCGCAACCAATTTTAGCGGGGGAAGAAATGGGCGAGGTAGTTGGCAAACTGGCTCAAAACCCCAATCTTAAACGTCAGGGCGGCATGATCGGTCTGATTACAGCCAATACAGTCAGTCGAACTAGTGAGTACGCTAATTTAGTTAGATTGGCTTTGGGTTTGTGGCGAGGTCAAAACTGGACTAATAATTTACCAACTTTGTAAGTTACTCTTTTATCCTTCTCAAACTTCAGTACAATCAAACCCAACTATGTTCCAACCCCCTCAAGCTTATTTGGCCAAACTTGAAAACAAAGAAGTTTTTAATTCTAAGTTTACTCGACTAGATTTTGAACTCGAATCACCTCATGAAATGCAGTTTCAAGCTGGTCAATATGTTTCGATTCAGATCAATGATCAGGGTGAACGCCGCTCATATTCAATTTCCAGTTCTCCAGGAATTGCTCACGGCTTCGAGATTTTATTGGACGTTGCCCCGATGGGTTTGGGAGTAACTTTTCTGCAGAATCTCAAGTTTGGGGATCAAATCAAAATTTTGGGACCGCTGGGCAGATTTGGTTGGGATGAAACTGACCCAACCATAACTCTAATTGCGACCGGTTCCGGTTTGGGGCCGTTACGAAGCCTAGTTTTGGACTTACTTCAAGAAAAAAAATTGTCTCGCCCCATAATTTTATATTGGGGACTGCGTCATGCCGAAGATTTGATTTACCAAGATGAATTTCAACAATTAAGCACTGCCTTTCCCAATTTTAAGTTTCACCCAGTTTTATCTCAAAGTCCCAACGAATGGTCATTGTGCCGAGGTCGAGTCACAGATTGCTTGAGTATCCATGATTTAATGCCTAACTCGGGTTATTATCTCTGCGGCAATCAAACTATGATTGCTGATGTGATTACTGTCTTAACCCAGCGTGGGGTGGCAGCTGAAAAAATTCATCACGAAAAGTTTTATTAAACTTGAGTGGTTTGCAGTAAATTAGTTTCGAAAGTGTGTTTTAAACTTGAAATCAGCTGATGTCTGGTTTGAGCAATTTCCACCAGTTTGTCGATGAGCTGAGGATAAGGTAAACCACTGGCTTGCCAGAGATAAAAACTCATACTGCCGGGAATGGTGTTGGGCTCAGTCAGAAAAATTTCTTCGGTAGTGGGATTAACAAAGAAATCTAGTCTCACCACTCCAGTAAAATCAAAAATTTTGGCCACTTTTTCTGCCACAACCTTAATTTTTTCGTAGGTGCTAGCAGCAATTGGGGCTGGAATGCGTCGACTGGCACTGGCCATGCCGGATTTTTTACCACCGCCACGCTGATATTTATCCACAAAACTTAAAAACTCATCTTGTTTCAGAGGCTGCTCAGCGACTGAAACCGTGGTGGTGGTGCCATCGCGTAAAATTGCCACGTTGATTTCCAAACAATCTGCAATGCCCTTTTCAACTAAAATTCGATAATCAAATTCAGCTGCCAACTTAATCGCGGCCTCAAGTTCACTCGGTTGAGTAACTCGAGAAATTCCAATGCTAGAACCAGAGTTGGCGGGTTTAACGAATAACTCTGAACCCAGCTCGCGAAATAAGCGCTCGCTCCAGCCACTTGGGTCGGTTTGCCACTCACTCAAAGTCAGCCAAAGATAAGCTGTTTGATTAATGCCTTCAGCAGTTAAAATTTGCCGAGTCACAATTTTGTCAAAAGCTGCAGCTGAGCCCATGACGCCTGAACCCTGATAAGGAATTCTCACCACATCCAGCAATCCTTGAACTCCACCACTTTCACCCGTAGTGCCATGAAAACACAAAATCGCCAAATCGATAGGTTGAGTGGCAGTGGGATTGAGCGAGAACTGAAAAGGAGTGAGTCCTTTTGGAGCCATGACATCAGCAGAGCGAAAAAACTCCAGAGTTTTAGCAGCTTCACCAGTCCACCATTGGCCGGATTTATCAACATAAACAGGAATGACATCGTATTTGGTGAGATCAGCATGCTTCATTAACTGCAAACCAGTAATGATCGAAACTTCATGTTCAGCGGCGACGCCACCAAAGAAAACACCGAGTTTAAGCTTTGACATATATTAAGTATTGTAACTCATGATTGATTTGGCTTAGCTTGCCACTTCTAACGGGGGTTGGCTTCAAATGCTAAATGTACACTTCGGGCAAATTATTTTCGAATAAAATCACACTATTGGGAATAAAATGAGATTTTAATTGAGTCACAGCTTGTTCTTGGGATTTGGCTCGCACCAAATGATCAGCTCGTCCTCCCTCAGCTAGCCAACCTTGTTCAATAAATTTGGCATTGGGTGATTCCAAAATTCCCAAAAAATCAGCTTGTTTGGCTAGTTGCTGCCCAAAACTATAATGAAGTTCTTGACTGGCAGCCCCCAATTCTACAAATCCTGGAGTGATCACAAATCTCCGGCTGGCAGGTAAAGCAGCTAACAACTTTAAGCTAGCCATCGCTGAATCAGGATTGGAGTTATAGCCATTATCGAGAATTAAAACCTCATTTTCAGCAAAAATTGGTTGATGCCGATGCAAAATGAAAGGAGTATTGCGCAGAGCTTGGAGAGCTTTAGTTTGATCGAGAGCCAACTGTTGAGCCAGCCAAAGACTGGGGAGAGAATTTACGAGCTGATGTTCGCCAAACAACGGCGAAAAAATATTTTGGGTTTGAGTGGCAGCAACTAATTTGCCCTCGGTTCCAGCTCGAGTTACTTGAGCTGATGTCAGTCGCCATTGGCAAGTGGGGCTGTGACCGTACCAACTTCCCAAATCTGGGGTTTTGATGAAAGGTCGAAGAGATTCATGAATCAAAATTTGAGTTGGTGATTTCACGACGGCAGCCAATTCTAAAATTGTGGCCGCAATGGTATCCAAATTACCCATTCGCTCTAAATGTTGCCGACCAACAGGACAAATCACTCCATAATTGGGTTTAACAAATTGACCCAACTGAGTAATGTCACCCTGATAATATTCGCCCAGTTCAACCAACAAATACTGATGCTCTGGTTTCAATCGCTGTAAAACAAATTGAGCAATACCCAAGGGAGTATTAATGCTCTTGGAAGTAGCCAAGGTTGGGGCAAATTGACTCAGCACGTGAGCGGTAATTTGCTTGGTGGATGTTTTGCCATAACTTCCCGAGAAGGCCACCACCACTAAGCCTTGGTTTTGAGCCTGGCGAAGTTTTAACCAAGCTCGCCCATAGGTTAGTTTTCGCACCAACCACTCACCTGGTTGAGTTAAACTGGTAGCTACTTTTAACCTGGCGCTCACCGGTAGCCAACCCAAAGCCTGAGCCAAAGCCGCAATTAATTTCAATTTTGGAGTCCAAACTTTAGGCTTTATTTCGAGAACGTGATCGCTTTGGTGGTCTGTGTACCAACGATCAAAATACTCAAAATCATATTCACTTTGCTGCAAAATGGCTAACAGTGTGGTTAAGTTTGGCATATTTAGGTTTGGGTCTGATTTAAAGCCGCGACGAAATTACTAACTGTGCCAATAAACTTGGCTGGTTGATCTGCAAAAGGATAATGCTGACTTTGATCAAATTCGACTAGCTGAGCATTATGGATTAATTTGGTCATTTCTCGACCCTGATGAAGTGGAGTCGTGGCATCTAAACTTCCCCAACAAACTAGACTCGGAAGAGTAATTTGAGACAATTCATCGCGCAAGTCTTCTCTGACAATTCGCCGCAGGACTGCTCGAAGTTCTGGCTGAGCAGCTTGATAATCAGTGGCAATGTTGGCAGCGGCTAAGAGTCGATTTTTGAGTTGACTTGGAACAACCCGCTTGAGAAATCCTGGGATGAAACTACTGAGGACATAAGAAAACTGTTCTTGAAGGGCTAGAGGACTAGGTAAGCCGGCTGAATCAATTAAAATTAAACCCTGAAGCTTGAATTCAGCCGTTGTGGTATTTTGATGAGCCAATAAGGCTGCCACCTTGCCTCCAAACGAATGACCCCCAATGACAAAGTTTTTATTCGAAACAGTTTGTCTCAAAAAATCTTTGAGCCATTTAAGATAATCGTGGCTATCCCAAGCAAATCCCTGATCATTTAATCCCGGTAATGCCGACTGGCCAAATCCTGGTAAATCCGGCAAAATTAATTGAAATTCCCGGGATAACTCACCCACAATTGGGGCAAAAATTTCCCAACTACAGCCCCACCCATGCAATAACACCAAAATCGG
>DOZC01000024.1:17819-19236 GCA_003518205.1 Minisyncoccota bacterium
CTACGGCTACTCCGGACGAATTAGTCAAAGTTATTGGTCAATATCGAGTTAGAATCACTCGACCAAAATGTATTGGAGCCGCCAGTTGTGTCGCAATTTCTCCAGATATTTTTCAACTTGATGAAAAAATGTTGGCTTTATTTGTAGCCAGTGAAAATCCTTCTACAGCTGAATTATTACTCGCGGCTCAAAGCTGTCCTACGGCCGCAATTGAGATTATTGACACTCAATCTGGTCAAAAACTTTGGCCTTTAGATTAAATTCAGATTGGTTGACTCGAGAAAAATCTGGTCCTCATTGACAAACTTCAAGTTTTGTTGAGAATGAGGTAGTGCGATCGGTTTTGTCATCGTCGCATTTAGTATTATAGTATTAACAACTGCTCATCATCAAAAAAAGTTTATGAAAAAAACGGCTTTCACCAAAACCCCAAATGTTTCCGAAACCCCAGAGCTAATGCAAAAATTTTTACCTTACGTTTTCCCAGCGGTGGTATTTGTAATTGTGGCAGTTTTGGCTTTTCGATGGTATTCAATTAGAACTCAGCGCGATGGCAAAGTAACTCCTTTTGCTGAAACTGTGACAGTTGAAAATTTAAGCCAAGATGATGCTAATAGAATTCTCAAAGGCGTCGGTGACCTCAAGACAGCTGAGTTGGAAGGATCGGGTGAAGTGGGAGGTCAAGTCCGTTATGAAATTAAAGATGGTAAAGTTCGATTCAGTGTTATGGCTGAAGTTCCAGCTCCCGAAACTAACGCCTATCAAGTTTGGATTAAAGAAGTCGGGTCTGAGGCTAAAAAACTGGCTTTTATCTTAACAGCTGGTAAGGGAGGTTATATTGGTTCGGCTTCAGTTTCTGAAACGACGTTGCCTTTTGAGGTGGTAGTAACCTTAAATGATCAGATCGTCTTAACTGGTCGAGTTAGCAAGTAATTTTCTTCTGAAACTCGTTCAGGTGGCCGTAGTAATTACTCCTTGATCTGTGCCCCGAGTATGCTACGCTGTACTTAGTAAAAATACCAGGCTACCCCAGAGGAGCTTGGAAGAAGGAGAGATTATGGCAAATGCTTTCAGCTACACCAATGGCAAAGGCCAAACCTATTACCTCCACACTCGCGAGGTGACCCTGAAAAATGGTCGCGTGCAACGAATTTATTTCTTTGCTCGTGATGTTCGGGCCGGTTCACTCGAGGCTGTGCCAGCTGGTTATATGGTTGTGGAGACCAAACGAACTGGAATGCCAGTTTTAAAGAAGGCCTAACTCGCTTTTTTTAAATTGTTTGAAAACCGGAACCCCGCCCTAGTGGCGGGGGTTTTTTTTTTTGATATAATGCAGGTTATTTTAGCGGCAGCAACTTTATCCACCATTGATCAAGTTTTTTCTCCACTGCAAAATTTTTTATATTCTGAACTTTGG
>DOZC01000022.1 GCA_003518205.1 Minisyncoccota bacterium
CGCCCGTTTTTGAACGGTCTCTAAACTATTTGATGCCCCGTTAGGATTCGAACCTAAATAAACAGCTTCAAAGGCTGCTGTCCTGCCATTAGACCACGGGGCAATGCAGAGAAGCTTATTATAAGCCGAGAGACTCAAAATTTGAAGCGGCCACAATTTGCCAAACTCGATAGTGATTGAGAGTATCAGAACGACCGTCTGCTTGAAAGCTCGTTCGGAGTTGTAATTGGGGCAGAGTTTGGGCTAAAGCTTGAGTTTGAGTCAGTAGTTCGGCGGGATTGGCCAAATGACAGTACCTGTAGTGAGTTTTGCCTTGTTTCCAATCCAAAATCAGATCATTTTCTTCAAGTTTATCGGTCGTTAAGCCCACTAACTCCGGCATGATAGTTTTAGTTTGAAATCGCGCTGCTTCATTTTGAAATTGCCAGTCAGTGGTGATTAAAAATCCCCCATTGGCTACCTGGCTCCCAAGTTTTTTGAGCCAATCAAGCCTGAGTTGGCAACTGGGTAAATGATGCAAAACTCCAAAAACCACTATTAAGTCGTAAGTTTGGCGCCAGATTGGGATACTCAGTTGGGATAAATCTGGATTATCAAGCCAAGTTTGTACTAAATCGAACTTCTGCCACTGACTTTTAACCTCATTTTTTGGAGTTGTAAATTTGGCTTTGGCTTTTGTCAATAATTCTTGACTCAAATCTAAACCGAAATACTCAAAACTTTTAGTCGGAAAAGCTTTCTCCAAAAACTCTAAAAATCGGCCGTTACCGCAACCCACATCTAGAATCCGCAGCGACTGATTCAATTCAAACAGCGGAGTTAAAATTGGGATTAATTTTAACCAACCAGTCCAGGCCGTTTGGCGGGTGGCATCAAAACTGGGAGCGGCTTGACTATAGAATAGTTGATTGAGCCGATTTAAAGCCAAAATTGTTTCGCGATTCATAGGTGTATCTCAAGGTATAATGCGGCATGTCCCGCAATTTACCTGATTATAGCCGAGATGGGGCTCACTACCTAGCTTTCTTAGCGGAATTAGCTCAATGGCCAACTTGGCGAGAAAGCAAATTTCAGGTTTTGCAAAAAAAATTTCTTAAAGCTGATGGCAGGGTGATGAGTAAAACCGAAATTTTTGCAGCTCTTAAAAATTTTTCCGCTGACTTAAAATTCACCTCAACTCAATTGACGCGGCTTAGTCAGTGGTTGCAAATGAAGCCCTCCAGAACAATTTCTGGAGTAGCACCAGTGACAGTTCTCACCAAACCTTTTCCTTGCCCTGGTAAATGTATTTTTTGTCCCAGTGATGTGCGGATGCCCAAAAGTTACTTGAGCAATGAGCCGGGAGCCCAACGAGCCGAGAAAAATTATTTTGACCCCTATCTCCAAACCTATAGTCGCCTCCAAGCTTTCAAAGATATGGGTCACTCCACTGACAAGATTGAACTGATTATTTTGGGTGGGACTTGGTCATTTTATCCTGAGGCTTATCAGCGGTGGTTTATTTATGAATGTTTTCGGGCGCTGAATGAGTTCGACATTAGTGACAACCGAGTCAGGCGTCGCCAAGATTATGAAACGATTCTGGCAAAACTCAAGGAAAAGTCCTTTTTAGCTTTGAGCGATGATCCGATCCAAAACGCTGAAAATTTTGATTCAAAGAAAATTACTGCTGCTGACATTTCATATAACCAAATTATTAGTGAGCTTTATGTGGCTCCAGAAAAAAAGTTGGGGCTAGATGTGTGGCAAACTGCAAGTTGGGACGAAATCAAGCTAATTCAGCAAAAAAATGAATTGGCCAAATCACGGTGTGTGGGTTTGGTGATAGAAACTCGCCCAGATTATATTTCAGAGGCAGAGGTTCTAAAAATTCGCCGCTTGGGTGGCACTAAGACTCAAATTGGAGTGCAGAGTTTGCAAGACATGGTGTTGGAAAAAAATCATCGAGGCCATGATGTGGCAGCCACTCGGCGTGCCTTTAAACTCTTGCGCCAAGCCGGATTTAAAATTCATGCTCACTGGATGCCAAATTTATATGGTTCATCAGTCACGGCCGATATTCAAGATTATCAAAAATTATTTGCTGATCCAGATTTTAAGCCGGATGAACTAAAAATTTATCCTTGTTCGCTCTTGGAGAGCGCTGAACTAATGCAGTTTTATCAAGCTGGTTTGTGGCGACCTTATTCTGAGATTGAGCTTTTAGAAGTTTTATCTGAATGCTTTAAACTGACTCCGCCGTTTTGCCGCTTAACCAGAGTGATTCGCGACATTCCTTCGCCTGATATTGTGGCTGGTAATAAAAAAACTAATTTTCGCCAAATTGTTCAAGATCAATTGACGATAGATCAATTTCAAGTGCAGGATATTCGAGCTCGGGAAATTCGGGGAGCTCATTATGATTCTGAGACTGTCAAACTGAGTGTGGTGACCTATGACACCAGTGTGAGTCAGGAGCAGTTTTTGCAAATTACGGCTTTAGTGACTGAGGCGGCAGTGAGGGGCACTAAACCTTTGACAAAACCAACTCCACCCAAACTTTTGGCTTTTTTGCGATTATCTTTGCCGAAAAACCCAAGTTTTGTGCCGGAACTGGCTGATGCGGCCATCATTAGAGAAATTCACGTTTATGGTCAAGTTTCACCTTTGGGTGAGCGCACGGCATGGAAAGCCCAACATGGTGGATTTGGAACTCAACTGATTGCTGAAGCTAAGCGGCGAGCCAGTGAAGCCAGTTTTAAAAAACTAGCGGTAATTTCAGCTGTGGGAACTAGAGAATACTATCGTTCGCGGGGTTTTTCTGACGGCGAACTGTACCAGCACTTGAATTTAGAGTAACCGATTCACCTGATGAGCTTGAGTTAAAGCTAGCACTGCTCCGCTCCACTTTTTTAACCAACCCGACCCCACACCTGGAATTTGACTCAACTCAGTTATGGAGTGAGGCTGAGTTAGGGCTACTAATTTTAAAGTTGGTAAATACGGAATCTTAAGTTTTTTTAACTGTTGATACAGAGCGAAAGTTTTTGGATTGGGTTGAGAAATTGGATGAGCAGTTAATTTTAATTTTTGGCGACAATTATCACATTGACCACAAACTAGGATTTTTTGGCCAAAATACTCTGCCAAAGTTTGACTTCGACACTGCGAACTTAAAATAAACTGGCGCAACCAAGTCATTTTAAAATCATGGTAAGGTTGATGAGCCGCCAGTTGTAACTGAATTTTCCAATCGAACTCACTCACCAACAAAACTGTAGTTGCTGACAAATTGTCGCGACCAGCTCTGCCGATTTCTTGGGCGTAATTTTCTAAATTGCTGGGTAGTTGAGCGTGAATAATCAACCGAATATTAGGTTTATCAATGCCCATGCCAAAGGCATTGGTGGCGATCATGATTACAGCTGAAGTTTCGGTAAACTGAATTTGTAAACTTTGACGCAGTTGTTTGGTTTGGCCACCGTGGTAGCCTAAAATTGGTCGATGAAATTGTAGACGAAATTGCAACCGTCGCAAGATTCTGGTAAGTAGTTCTACTTCACTGCGAGTGGCACAATAAATCAAAATAGTTTCTTGAGGTTGATTTTGGATTAAGGTCAAAATACTAATGAGTTTTTTAGTTGGCGAATTGCGATTTAATACCTGAAGTTGCAAATTAGATCGCTGACCCTCGTTGGTTATCACTAAAGGTTGAATTAAATTTAAGTATTTTTTAATTTCAACTTGAACTGTCGGTGTGGCAGTGGCAGTTAGAGCCATGACTTGAGGACGCGGCGATAAAGTTTCTAACCAGCCGGAAATTTTTAAATAACTGGGGCGAAAATCATGACCCCACAAGGAAATACAGTGAGCCTCATCAATAACTAATAAACCAATAGTCTGAGATTTTAACAGGCGCTGAACTTTGGAACTTAAAAGTTTTTCAGGAGAAAGATAAAGAAATTTAAGATTTTGATTGGTGAGTTGAGCTAAGAGATGCTGTTCTTGATTTTGATCAAGCTGGCTATGCCAACACTCAGCAGAAAATTTTTTTCGCTTGAGTCCAGTTACTTGATCTACCATTAAAGCAATTAGGGGTGAGATAACGATGGTCAATTGTTGTGATAAAAGTCCTGGAATTTGAAAGCAAACTGATTTACCACCACCGGTGGGCAAAATGGCAAAGACATCTCGGCCAGTGAGAGCTGCCTGAATGATTGGAAATTGGTTGGGTCGAAACTTTGATAAATGAAACTGAGTCCGTAAAATTGTTTCAGCCTCAGCCAAAGTTGGCATGATTCAAGTTTAAGCTTGATGACTGAAATAAAACTGAAATTTCACTCAACTTAACTATCCAGGTAAAAAACACTCAGCGGGAATTGGCAATTAAGCTCTAGCTGTCAGATTGAGTCTGGCCATTGATTTTAGCTTGCAGATTTGCGATGCGGCGTTCTACCATTTCACCAGATCGATTCAAATAGTTATCTAAAGGTTTTTGGTCTTTTTGAGTTGCCACGGTTGCTGCCACCGATAATTTTAATCGATCTTGACTTAATTTTCCGATTTGTTGATTGGTAGTTGCCAAGTTGCTGGCCTGTTTTTCTCGATAAGCTTGAGTGATTTTTTGCAATGGACTCAAACCTGGGGTGGCTTTAATAGCTGAGTTTGAGGTTGGTCGACCGGTTAGGGGGCGAAGAAATTTCAGTGACATATTTAGTTGCGATGAATTT
>DOZC01000076.1 GCA_003518205.1 Minisyncoccota bacterium
TGATTTTTACCGATAATCGCCAAATGCTGAATCGGTTTAATCACTAGTTCTCCAATGGTGATTATTGGCAATGAGTTTTGACTATTTCTTCTGATGACAGCTCTAATGCGAGCAATTAATTCATTTGAATCCACCGGTTTGGAAATGTAATCATCAGCTCCCAAGTTTAAACCCTTGATGCGATCTTCGACCTGACCTCTGGCTGTCACAATAATGGTGGGAGTTGAGTTTTTAGCTTTTCGCAAACTTTGAAGCAAATCAAAGCCACTGCCGTCTGGCAAATTAATATCCAACACCAAACAATCGTATTCATTAATTTCAGTTTCAGCCAAACCATTTTCTAGAGTGGTTTTTATGTCTACTGCAAAACCAGCATTGATCAAGATCTGTTTAAGATTTTTGGCCAAAGTAAAATCATCCTCAACAATCAATAATTTCATATGCTAATTCAGAGTTTCAATTTTAAAAATTGCAAAAGCATAAACAGAAAGTAAATAAATAGCAAGCTTAACCCCTCTTTTTTACTGAATGAATATTTTTTTCCAGTAACGGCAAAAATATAAACCGCCAACATGGTTCCGGTTAAAAATATTAAATCATAGCCAAAACCCTCAAATTTCAAGGGGCGAACAAAAGTTGAGATTCCAAAAATAAATAACAAATTAAATAAATTCGACCCCAAAATATTTCCCAGCGCCAACTCATCTTCTCGTTTTTTGATGGCCACCCAAGTAGTCACTAATTCTGGCAGCGAGGTTCCTGCGGCTAGCAAAAAATAACCCAAAATTGATTCTGAAATATTGAATGTTTTAGCCAAAATAATGATCTGATCGACACAAATTTTGCCGGAAAAGATCAAAAAAATTAATGCCAAAAGCAATATTCCAAGGTTAAAGGGTGGCGATATTTGTTTGATAATTTTGAAATGATTATTATTTTTGGAATGGATTATCAAAATCAAAAAGAGCGAAATGAGTAAAATTCCCGATACCCAATTAAGTACAAACTTTTGTGAAATGACCAGAGTCCAAAGAACAACTAAAGCAATAATGTTTATAGGAATATTGGCATCAATATCCTTTTTCCAAATTTTAAAACTATTAAATATAGCCAAAATACCCACAATTAAACACAAATTAGCAATGTTGCTGCCAATAATGTTGGAAATAACCAATTGATCATGACCAGAAATAGCCGAAAAAAGACTCGAAATTAATTCCGGCAGGGAAGTTCCGAAGGCCACAACAGTAAAACCAATCAAAAAATCATCCACCTTAAATTTTTTTGCCAACGCTGAAGCTTGATCTACAAATACCTCGGCAGATTTGACTAAAACTAATAAACTTACCAAGATTATTAATAAAATTAACATTTTCTCATCATAGCTCTAATTTAAATTAATTTATAGCTTTTAATAAATAAAAATTTTTTCAAAATTATGGTAGCGAAAAGAGAAATTGCGAAAGTCACTAAAATTAGCAACGGAGTTAAATACCAAAAAATATGGGGTTTTTGAAAAAGAATTAAATTTAACACAAATGGATGCAGAATATAAATACCTAAGGTTGAATCTGCCAGAACTCGAATTAAATGTGGTGGAAAAAGCTGAAAAAAATTTTTAATTTGAGAACTGGTTTTAATTATAATAACGGCTGACACAGCCAGACAAAAAATTAAAGGATTGCCATGCTGAAAAAGATATGAGTTGGCTTGAAAAAACCAAATGCTTGTTAAAAGCAGTAGAGTCGAAATCCAAAAGCCAATTTGGCATATCATTAAAACTTTAGAGCTGATTTTAATTTTTGTAAGATAGAATCCGATCAGGTAATAACTCAAGTAAGGAATAAAATAAGTGACAGTTAATTGAGAACTTTTCCAAAAAAACCCAATTAAAGCAAATATGGTGATGAGTATTAACAAGCTTCGAGAGGTTAATTCGCTGATTAATTGATGTAGAAATGGAGTTAATAAAGCTAATTCAAATAAAATAAAAAAATAATATAAGTGACCCACTTGGCCAAGTAACAAAACATCTATGATGGATTTAGCTGATAAGAGATTTTGTTGCCAATGAGCGGAAAAATAATAGAAAGGAATCCAGATTAAGGCAGGAGGCAAAATTCTGCCAAGTCGATGCATGAGATTGGTGGGCATAAGCGCGCCGCTAACCATGGTAAAAACCGGCACAGCCCAAATACTAATTGCCACCAAAATCCATCTCATCCAGGTTTCAGAAACAAGAGCACTAACATGGAGAGAAACTACGGCCAAACTACCCAAGATTCTAGCAAAGTGAATCCAGGGTTGTTCTGGTTGATGAGCTTGAGAATTGGTGTTCATAATCGGTGTGTATTTAAAGCTGAGCGCACATTTATTTTGACTTATAGGCTTTTTAAGTGTACACTGCAACCCTTCGGTCTGAAATTCCCCTGATGGTGAATAATGTGATTCTTTCCGTGTAACACAAAGGTTAGTTATGTCTCGAATGCCAGGGGTTAGACCTCAGTCATTTAATTCAGGTCGTGGTGGAACATTCCAGCGTCGACCTTTTCAATCAAATAGTCGCCCGAATGGAAGCGGTGGTGGAAATCGCTCTGGTGGCCGATCTGGAGGTCGATTTGGCTTTCGCGGTCCGGTGGGTGAATACATTGCTCCCTCTCGTTATGTTCAAGCTGCCACTCAGCCTGCTGAGGAAGTGCCTTATCAATCAACTCATAATTTTGAAGATTTTGGTCTAGATGAGCGATTGCTACGCAATGTCTTGCAACATGGTTATACTACTCCCACACCCATCCAGGATCAGGCTATTCCGGGTTTGATGTCAGGACAGGATGTAATCGGAATTGCAGATACTGGTACTGGCAAAACTGCGGCTTTTTTACTGCCACTGCTTCACAAAGTTTTACAGGATCCCACCCAAGGGGTTTTAATTCTGGCTCCAACCAGAGAGTTGGCGTTGCAGATCGCTGAAGAATTTAAGGCTTTTTCATTACGACTGCCAATTAGTCACTGTTTGTGTATTGGTGGGATGAATATTGAGCGTCAAAAACATCAACTTCAATCTGAACCCCATTTTGTAATTGGAACTCCAGGCAGAATTAAAGACTTAATTGAACGCCGAGCTTTTAATCCAGCTTTATTTACCAATGTGGTTTTAGATGAGGTAGATCGGATGCTGGATATTGGTTTTCGCCAAGATATTACTTTTTTGATTTCCAGATTGGCGCCACAACGGCAAGGAGCTTTTTTTAGCGCCACCATGGACGCTAAGGCTGACGCCATAGCTCGAACCTTTTTAACCAATCCAATTGTGGTGCGAATTAAAAAAATCGAAACTAGCCAACACATTGAACAGGATGTGGTTAAGTTACTACCGGGTCAAAACAAAATTGAAGTACTACATCAATTATTACTTCAAGAAGAATATAAACGCGTGATCGTTTTCGGCAGAACTAAACACGGGATTAATAAAATCGAAGAAATTTTAATCAAACGTGGCATTAAAGTGGCCTCAATTCATGGCAACAAAAACCAAAATGCTCGTCAACGCTCTTTGCAAGCTTTCAAACAAGGCTACGTTCAAGCCTTATTAGCCACCGATGTGGCTGCTAGAGGCATCGACATTGATGACGTGACTCACGTAATTAACTATGACGAACCCCAAACTTACGGTGATTACATTCATAGGATTGGTCGCACTGGCAGGGCTGGAAAAATGGGCAAAGCCTTAACGTTTGTGCTCTAATTATTGGGCTCTTGATCCAACTATTTTAGATGCTTTTGATATAGTTATATTATTGACTCATATTGTTATGGGTTATATGATTCGGGTCTTATGGAAAGACGGGAAAGAAGAGATAAAAGAAAAGATGGCGGTTTAATTCCTCCTGATGCTACTCCAACACCTGTCTTTGCTAATGGTCGAGAATTGACCCCAGAGCAAATTCAAGAGTTAAAAAAACTTGAAGCTACTTTAGCCGGCAACCCTCAATTATTAGCATTGCTGAAAACAGAGGTGTTGGGCATGAGATCTAGTCAATCTGGCTGGACAGCCCTGATGAAGTTATTTCCAGAAGGAAGTTTTGGCCAGAATGCCAATGGTCAAACTAATATTCCTAATCTTCCAGAAAAACGCCTTCAATCATATTGGTATACTCAAGAACAGCCGCCCGGAAGTAAGGGTTTTCAAAGCCTACTTCATCGGAGTTTGGCTTATTCAGAGGGACTATTGCAAACTTCGCCATTGCCAGACGCGGCAGCGTTAATGGCGGCGGCCAAAACTTTTGGAATTTATTATCAGCGCAGAATGGATTCGTTTGTTTTTGTGGGTAAAGATGAACAACGTTTGAGACAAGCTCCAATTTCCAGTTTATTAGTTTTGGCAGTTCAATTTATTAAATCCATACCTGCTTCAGTTGATGGCACAGCTTATTTAAATTTCAATTTTTCAGGATTGGGCACGGAAAGTTTGGGGCTCAGCGAAAATCCCAATGAAGCTGCCAATAAGTATATTTATCGGGCGGCGACGCAGTTAATGCATCAAGCTTTAGAGGTGGTGCAGCAGCAGGTTGAGGCGACAACTAACTTGGAAGTAGCTACTCAAATTGTGGCACAAGTTGTCAATTATATTATGACTCAGGCTCTAGATCCTGAAACTCCGAATGCAATCAGGGAGCAATTGTTATTAGTGGGCATGGGTCTGATGGGTCAAGGTTTTAACTCCGATCATCGTCATCCGGGTTTGGCAGCTGGGGCTTTAAAAAAAATTTATTTGCAAAATTCGGTAGAAAACAAATCACAAGATTGGGATATTAATACTGGAAAAAGATTAAAAGAGCGATATTGGGCAGTGTTACTAGAACAGTTGTATCAATTAATCTTGGTTGATCATCCTTTGTATGGATTATCAAAAAATGGCAGTAAAGCCCAGCCGGTTCAGGCAATTGAGTTGAGTCAAGTTTTAAAAAATTATCAAAAATCATTTCCAGAGTTGTTTGGTATACTCAATTTATCACAGGAAAAAATTCAGCAGCTTCAAAATCAATTGATGGATGTCCAACAGCAGGAAGCACATCTCAACACTCAAGTTCGACAGAATTTAATTAAATTATTAGCTGAAGTTGTGGTAGTGCCTGGATCGAGTCAACAGTTTGCCGAAATTTTATTGCAACTATTACATCGAAGGAGTGTTTTGCTGGCTTTAAAAACAGAGCCGGAAGTGTTAGCTGGAACTGTGAGTTGGATCAGAGAGTTACCGGACCAACTCAAAAATGATGCTTTAAAAATTACCCTCGAGGTATTATTGGAAACAAATCCAGCCGGTGCCAAGCTGTTTATGGATGTGGTTAGTGGCAGGGTTGGTTCGCTAAAAGAAATGGCTGATACAGCCAGAAAAACCGCAAGCCTTGATCAACCAGGCCAATTAATACCTTACAACACTATGACTGGGATGTTGCCTCAATCAGCTCAGCCTTGGATGGCGATGTCAAACCAGGGTGGTTTACCTCAAGCTTTTGATGCTAGGGTCGGAAGTAGTCGGTCATATGTCCAGCGATTGGCTGGGGCTTATCAACGCCATACTTTAGATCATCCAATTTTTGTATTGTGTTCAAAAAAAGCGCTTGAACCAGCAGAGGCGCAATACAATTTACCACTCTGTTTGACGCAGAAATCTGGTTTGGAAAACACGGCTGGCAAAATTCCAACAGCTTTTAGTCAGGAAACTAGAAAAATAGGTCACGCCGCAGAGTCAGCGCCGACTCCAGAAATTCGCAGAGTAGTTTTGCAAAAATATCTTGAAGCTATTGGTCTCATAGTGAGGCATGTTGAAAATAATTCTCAGCGCGCTGAACGCCAAGTCCTCCTAACAGAGCTGGCGGCTTTGTTGGTAAATCCCAGACTGGGGACTGATCCACAAATTTTAAAAGATCAAGGAATTTTAGAATCACGATTGTGGAGAGAGGCACTTCAAACCCAAGTAATTCCACTTTTCATTAGAGAAATGATTCGAGAATTAAAAACCTCCGCTCAAGAACTCACTGAGTTTGGAAGTGTGTTTGAAATTATTGAGCTTTTTGGGCCATCTTTTTCGCCAGCGATAGCAAACGCGTTTTTCCGGCAATTTGTGGAGGCGGTGAATTATACTGAATCTCAATTGGCCACTGACGGCAGATGGCGACGACTGGCTTTAGCTCTGGGACTTAAAAATCCTGCTATTCATTTAAAGCAAGTTAAAGATAAACCAGGTGTTTTGGGTCGATCGGCAATCCTGGAGTTAGCTATCGAACACAGTCAGCAACTAGTAGCTAGCTATCGCACCAGAACTGGAGTGGCCGGATGGGAAAATGGCATAGTTAGAGAATTATTAGCAGCTATATTGAGTACTGAAACCAAAGTCAATCAGTCCCCGGCTCAAGCTCAGCTGGGAGAAATCAAAGATCTAACTTCAACTCAAATTACGAAATTGAAAAAAACCCTAGTAGGACAAGTGCTGGGTTTATTTGCGATGGCTAATGAGGGAGATGACAGCAAACAGTGGCGTCAAGATTTAATTGCCACGATTGTTGATACAGTGGTTTTGGAATTGGCTCTACCGATTAAAAATACTTACCAAGATTTAACTGAAAAACTCAGAGCTGGGGCAAAAAATTTAACTCAACAGGAAACAGAATTAACTATAATCAGAGGCCAACTAAAATCACTCTTAACTGGTGAAGCTGGCTTGTTAGCTAAAATTAATCAAACCAGCCAAGAAATTGCCGATCATGTGCTTAATAGCCCTGCGGCTCGGGCAGCTGGAATAACTGATGAAGCTGATGTTGATCAGGCAAAAGCAGCAGCAAGTATTCGTAATCAACTTTTAGAGTTTATTCAAGCAGTTGCTGAAAAAACCCAAGTAAAAGGGGCGACAATTTTGGGTGTTCAAGCCGATGACGCCACTGTCGCAGCCATGTTGCCAGCTTTAGAGGCAGTTTTTAGTTTGGCTAACTCAGCGGCTCAAGCTGGCCAAGCTCAACAGATCAAGCAACAGACAGCTGTGCAATTATTGGGTGGTGGAGCACAAGCTCAGCACCAGGCATTAGAAAATTATCTTGCTCAAGCATCCCAACGATCAGGAGCGGGGTTTGATCAAGCCACAGCTTTACAGTTAGCACAAGGTTTAACTCAGATGATGGGGCCATTTTTAAGGGTGGGTTTGTTGCGTGCTGATATGCTTGAGGCCATTAGATTATTGGGTCAAATTCAGTATTTTAGTAACGAAAAATCCAGATTGGAAGCCACTCAAGCCGAGCTTCAAAGAGCTTTAAACTTATTGATTTCTGGTGTAAGTATTCAAGGTCATAGTTTATTGGCGGATGTTAATGCTGCTTTAATGGCACTTGCTCCCAATGATATACCACCAATTACTTCAGAAATGGTTAGTGCAAAAACTTTGTCAAAAGCAGCTGATAAGTAATTATTTTAATCGTTTTAAAATCTCATCCAATTTTTCGGTCTCGATTCTGGCCAGGGATTTTTGCAGTTCTTCGATTTCTTTTTTGGCGGTCACGTTAGTGTTGTAATCTTCTGTGGCTTGAATTCGATCTCGCTCACTTTGACGATTTTGAGCCATCATGATAATAGGGGCAGCATAGGCGGCTTGAACTGAAAACAAGAGATTTAACAACACAAAAGGATAGGGATCCCAGTGTTGAATATAAGCTGTCACATTCAAAAAAATCCAGATCAAAATTAAGCCGGTTTGAAAAATAATGAATGACCAACTTCCGATAATAGCAGCCACGTAATCGGCAAGTTTTTGAGTTGGAGTCAAAGTCTCAAAATGTTTTTGGTGCCAACTGCGAGAGTGAGTTTCCATATGTTAAAAATTATAAATTACTTAATAGGTTGGCAAATTTTATCTCGGTAAAGTGCCCATACTTCGCAAATTCGACCATCTGGAAAATGACACCAGCTTGTCATAGCGCCCTGAAAATCAGTTTTTAACTCCAGAGTTCCACCGATATTGATGCAGTTAGTAGAGGCCGGATTGGGGCGAGTTAGAGTTGGCAAAACTGGTGTTGAGGAAGTGACAAATAGATTTTCAAACATTAATTGATAGGGTTTGGAGGCTAGTAAAACTCCAAACACAGTGGTGATTACAAAAACTGCCAAAGTTATCACCATAATCATTATTGGAATTGGAGTGGCTGATTTTTTAAGTGACATAAATTGTTTTCAGAATCTTCTTTAAGTGTGGCGCAGCTGTGGTCGAGTGTCAATTGGGGGACACGACTTAGGAGATACAACTTGGATGGTGGCAACTGCTATAATATCAGCCTATGACTTTAACCCAGTTATTTGGTGGTTTAGCCACAATCTTAGCAGTTATTAGTTATTTACCTTACTTAAGAGACATCTGGCGAGGCAAAACTAAACCCCACGTTTTTTCTTGGTTGGTTTGGTCAATTTTAACTGTCATTGGCATGTTGAGCCAAATTGTCGGTGAAGCTGGTCCAGCAATTTGGGTGAGTGCTATTACCACTCTTTTGTGCTTAACAGTTTTGATTTTAGCTATTAAACAAGGAGAAACCAAAATCTTACCCACAGATTGGTTGAGTTTAGTTGGAGCTCTTGTCGCCTTGGGTTTGTGGTTCGTGGTTAAAGTTCCGGTTTGGTCTTTAAGTTTGGCTCTTTTAACTGATCTATTGGGATTTTTTCCTACTTTTGTCAAAACTTGGTATAAACCAAACCAAGAAACTTTATCTACATATGCTTTAAATGGTTTGAAACACACTCTAACTTTGTTTGCCTTAGATAGAGTTTCATTTTTAACTGCTGGTTATCCAGTTTATTTAATAATTGTTAATATCGGTTTTGTGATTTTTTTGATCTGGCGACGCAAGACCCAAAGAGTTTAAATCGATCAACTCATGAAAACAGTGATTTTTTCGGATACTCATTTTGATCCTTGGTTTGAACCCAAGAAATATGCTTATTTAGCACGATTAATTCAGCAAGCCGATCAAGTTATTATTAATGGGGATCTTTGGGAATCTATTCTGTGGACTTTTGATGAATTTATTAAATCTCCTTGGTCAGGTTTATTTTCGCTCCTGAAAGCTAAAAAAACCATTTATATTTACGGCAACCATGATGCGATCAAATTTAGTGATGAACGAGTGCAATTATTTTCAACCAGACAAGTAACTGAATGGAAAATTCAAACAGAAAATAAACATTATTTAATTCAGCATGGAGATCAATATGATTTAACATTTCATAAATGGTCACGCCATCCGATTGGGAAAATTTTGGCTCATAATCCCTTAATTGTGAGAGGAATGTTGCTAACGGAAAAATTTTGTATGCGCTGGTTGGATATTCATTACAGTCAAAATCAGCTGCAAAAGTTTAATCAGGAAATTAAGCAAGAAATTAGTGGCTTGTTGGCACCTCAAGAAATTTTAATCACTGGCCACACTCATTCAGCTGAGATAGATGAAGCTCATCAATTTGCTAATTCTGGTTTTATTAGAAATGGTTTGGCTCAGTATCTGGAAATCGATGTGGCTGGAGCTTTAATTTTACACGAAGATCGCTATTGAGCTTACGTAACACAGCGAACTGGGGCAAGGTCCGACCAAGCTGTTAAATAATCAGGAGAGCGATGTTGATGTTTGCTTTGCCAAGTTGAGTGATTTTTTCCAGTTAGACATCGACCGGTTTTAATGATGACTTGCCCAAATTTTTGGTTTAGTTGATCGACTTGAATCCAAGTTTTAGCCTGGTGTTCTAGTTGAGCGTGGGTTTGATCATCTAAAAATAAAGCTTGTGCCTGGCGAGATACTGGGGAGAGATTAAAAGCATTAATTCCAGCTTTGATGGCGGGAAAGTCAGGTAGCCAGGCTTGTTTTAAGGCAGTCATGGCAGCTGTCATAATAACTGAGGTGAGTTGACTGGGTTGATCAAGAGTAATGTTAGCTGAAGTGTTGGGTTTATATCGCTCTCCTGGGCGAGTTTTCCAAAATATTGATACTGTTAAAGACGAAGTTTGTTGAGCTTGGCGCCGGAGTTTTAAAGCAATCGCCTCTGCAAAGTTTCCGACCGCGACTTGAAGATTGTGAAAATCGGTAATTGGTTGGCCAAAAGAGCGACTCACCATTAAACTTTGAGTTTCAGGACCATGATGAGAGAGAGTTAGTTTGGGAATCCCATTTAATTCATGCCAAATTTGACTGCCGGGAGTTTTTAAAAGTTGCTGGATTTGATTTAAAGGAGTTTTGATAAAATCTTGAGCAGTATTGATGCCCAGTCGGGTTAGTTTGGGAGCGGTGCGCCCGCCAATGCCCCAAATTTTTTCAATCGGAGTAGTTTGGAGATAAAAACTGAGGTCAGAAGTTTGACTTAAATTCAAAACTCCAGCTTGAGGTATAACTGGCCAATTTAAAGCGATGGCTGATTCACGGCGATCGACACTTTTAACTAGTTCATTAGCGAGTTTGGCTAAAGTTTTAGTGGGTGCTAAGCCGATTGAAACTGGAATTTGAGTGGCTTGATAGATTTGGAGACGCAACTGTTGCATCAATGGCTCTCGCTCGATTTTAGGAATGGTACTTAATTCTACAAAAGCTTCGTCTATAGAATATGGTTCTGTTTGAGGACAAACAGCCTTAATTAACTGCAGCACCCTAGCTGAAAGATTTTGGTAAAGAGAAAAGTTGGCTGAGAAAATTGTAATCTGATGAAGTCGGATCAAATCTTTTAACTCAAAAACAGGTTGACCCATTTTAACGCCCAAAGCTCGCACTTCATTGCTGCGTGCGACGACACAGCCATCATTGCTGGATAAAACCATGACTGGTTTTTGGAGTAAATCTGGGCGAAACAATCTCTCACAAGAGACAAAAAAATTATTACAGTCAATTACACCATAACAAGCAGGTTGAGTAAAAAAATTCATGAGTATCTAAAGTGAGGAATTAATTGACGCACCACTCCAGTGACCACTCCCCAAATTTCTAATTTTGGTTTTTGCAATTGAGTTTTAGTCAAAAACCTCGCCATCAATTCTCCAGCTTCGATCATCACAACTAATTGATTAATTTGGGATTTGAGTTGTCGATCTACAATCAAAATATCGTCTTCAAAAATTCCGGCCGAATTTAAAGCGGAGCCCTGGGCTCGCAGCAAAAAACTACTCACTGGATGCTGAATTAGTAGTTGGTTTAGGTCTAGCTTTGACGTTTCAATTTCGAGTTTTGTTTGGGCAAATGGCATATTTTCCAGTATGACCCAAAGGAAGGGCGAAAGTAAAGTTCGAAATTTACGATCAAAGTCGCTTGGGAAGAGTGAAAATTTGCCAGACCAATTCAAAAAAGCCTCGAGGTGTCAGCCACTGACCATAAACTGACCAACTTCGCGGTAGAGCTTGCCACCAAGGCCATTTTTGTAACTTGGCATGATTTTTCATAGCCAAAGGCCAAGTAGTCAACTTGATGCCAGTTTTAAAGCACCAGTGATTAAAAACTAGTTCTAACTCGTAGTTTTTGGGTTGATGAGATTTGAAAAATCTTTTTAAAACTGAAGTTTTTATTAATCTCTCTCCAGAAAATAAAATATCAAACCCACCCAGCCGTTGATACCAGGGATCACTAATGGCTTGCAAAATTAAGACATCAAATTGAGGATGAGTTTTTAATTGATTCCAAGCTAAAGTCAGTTCTGAAGTTTGAAATTGCCAAATATCGGCATCAAATAATAATACCCAGGGAGTTGTGACTTGATTGAGTCCAGCTTGGATGGCGGCAGTTTTGCCTTGGTTAGTGGCTTGGCTGATAAGTTTGATTTGAGGAAAATTTGTAACTAAAAATTTACCCAAGTTATCGGTTGAGCCATCATCGATAACAATGATTTGCTGAATCCATGGTAGAGTCAAAAATGGCTGCAAAACAGTTCCGATGCGATTTTTTTCATTAAAAGCTGGAATCAAGACCGTTGCCTGAAGCATGGATTTTATTCTAAGTTGGGCTCATGGGTAAGAGATGTTTGAAAATAAGTATCCTTCTCGGCACTATAATCATAGTGCCTTTTCGTCCACATCAGGGTAGATTGATTATCAGAGACATAAGGGTTACCAAGTATTACCTCTAACTCCGGATCATTGTCAAGATTTTTAAGCAAAATCTGATGGGCAGCAAAGTAAACTTTTTTGTCACTTGAACCATCATCAAAACGAATAGATGTAAATTTTCCTCGATTGTATCGTACTAACGTTAAAACTCTAGTTCTATCATCATTCTTACCCCAAATAGCTAGAAGTGTTCCGTGTGTTTGAGGGTTTTTAGACATTATCTCAGATGTGAGTTCATAATTTGGAGAAAAGGCATCAATATCTCGAGTTACGTGATATCCATCACCGTAAAAACGACCAAATTCATACTCATACACCTTTAAACCATCTAAAACTTTAACCATAAAATGCCAATCGACATCACTCGTAAGGGGATCTGGGGAAGTCGTGATTCGCTCAATGGAAAACTTCCCCTGCAACGACAAAAATAACCACAAACAATATAATAGAGGCACGATAATAAAAACAGAAAAAATGATGAGTCGCCACACTTTTTTCTCAAGCTGTGTCTGATGTTTATTTCCAATCGCCTTTTTCATAAATGTCATAGACTTTTTTACTATAACGAGCATCTCCGCCACCGTTATATCGTGTCACTGCTTCTGACCATGATCGCCATGAACGACTGCCATCTTCTTTAATAGCTTCAGCTTTGTGATAGAGCCAAACTGCACCCCAATAGATACTGTCTGCAACAGTAGTGACTTTAGCTTTGCCCTCGTAATCCATGATTGTGATATGTTTGGATGTCCAAGTATATTCTTCTGCTTTTTGACCCGTGGTTGGGTCAACCCAGCCGTCATTATTGAGTGTATGAATAGCAGGATTTCTTGGATCAGCTATTTGTATCACATCAGGAAAAGCTGGATAATTACCAGAAAGCGCCTGATATTGTCCAACTTTGCTTTCCACATAAGCCATAGCTTTAACGAGATTGGGGTCAAGATGGTTTGATGGTGGATAATCTTGTTCACTAAATTCTTGATTTAGTTTACTCACCACGTTCTTAATGATTTGATCATATTGGTTGAAATTTTCTCGGTTTGGACCCGTGCTGTATTGGTGTAATTGGCTAGTTAATTCTATTTCTCTCTGTAAATTTTCTCCTTCAAAAACGATTTTTTGCAAAAGAGGCGTTCTGTCAGCCCAAAGCTCGATGTATGAAATTTTTGGGTCAGAAGAAGTTGC
>DOZC01000046.1:0-7826 GCA_003518205.1 Minisyncoccota bacterium
CCAACTCAAAAAGTTATTCCAACTCCTCGTCTCACTCAAACCAACTTTGATCTGAGTCACTCCAGATTTAGTAATGTAATTTATTCTGGTCCGAATTTTACTCCTCCGGAAACTTTGCCCGCGTTGGCCGCCACCACCGACACCAAGACCAGTCAACTCATCACCGCTCAACTAATTAACAAATATCAACTCTTGCCCCACCCCAAGTCCGCTAATGTTTGGACTAATGGTCGATATTCTTTGGTAAAAACCCCAACTAAAGATACTTACAAATTTTCTGAAGACTTGAGTGCGCTATTTATTTCCTCTCAAAAAACCCCTCAGGTTCATACTCCGCTAGACATGGCGGCTTTTTTGCTCAAAGCCAATAGCGTGATTGCAGAACTGGAACTCGAGACCAGGTTTCAACTTTTTGAGTTTGGAATTGAGTATTATCAAACCGACGGCCAACATTTGGAAAAAACTCCCTGGCTCGATTCCAAAACCAGTCATGTTTTAATTCCATTTATTCAAAAGTTTCAAGCTTGGCCAATTTTGAGCGATGGCCAAAAACAAAATCAATTGAGTTTTTTATTTACTTTCGATGGCCAATTAAGTGATTTCACCTTCCCCATTCATGGTGTAGAAATTACCAGCTCAGAAACTCCCCTCGTGCCCCTCAGCCTCGATGCGGCAATTTTTCAGATCAACTCGGGCCTTGGAACCATCATTGATGCCACCAGTGAAACCTTTGTGCCTTTTTCAATCGTTGATATTACTCAAGCCAATTTCAAAACCGTCAGTTTGGAATATCGAGTTGACAGCCAAACTCAACAAGCCCTGCCGTTTTATCGCTTTGAGGGTCTGATTACTAATGCCGATGGCCAAACCTATCAAGCCACTATTATCACCCCGGCAGTTGCGACCACCCCCTCATCATCGGTACAATAAGGTGCCGTGCGTGAACATCCCATTCCTCAGGATTTAACTGGTTACCGATTTCATATCGTTGGTAACATGACTCTCAAACAATTTGTGGAGGTGGCTGCAGGAGTGGTGGTGTCGGTGATTCTTTACAACACCAATCTGGCCGCTGTTATCAAGTGGCCGCTGATTTTGCTCAGTTTTGGCATCGGAGCCCTAGTGGCCTGGGTACCTTTTGAAGAAAGGCCACTAGATCATTGGGTGATGACTTTTTTTTCGATTCTCTACCATCCCACCAAGTTTTTTTGGCGCAAACAAGCCCAAATTCCCGCGCCCTTTTTATTCAAACCCCGCCCCGACCAAGTGGTGGTAGAAGACGATGTGGACTTAACCCCGGCCAGACAGGCTAGAATTCGCGAATACATCCACACCGTGAAGCTCACTCAAGAAAAAGATCCCTGGGAACAAGCCGAGGATCAAAAACTTGCCGAAGTGTTGGCTAATTTTGACGCCGTAAACGTTGCCCAAGTTTCAGCCATCAAAGCTGTTAAAAAACCCTCGCTCACTATTCGAGTTCGAGAGTTGCAGGATTTTACTCGACCCTCAGCGACGGAGGTCATTTCGAAACCCGAGATTGTTCCAGAGGTTATCACTCCCACCCCAGACCCAGAATTAACCGTTATGCCGGAGTTGACTATTGCCCCCAAACCCATCCCCTCACCAAAGCTCCCCCCTGTCGCACCAGAATTCACACCTGCTCTCAAGCTCGCGCCGACACCCGAGCCTGAATTAGCTCCAATTTCCACACCAATAGCCCCGATCTCTGACTTTTTAGAAACACCTCTGTCAGTAACAGCTCAGGCCCCAGCTGAGACCATCATCACCAACACCAACTTGCCTTTTCCAGACATGCCTTCTCAACCCAACAAGCTGGTGGGAATGGTTTTGGACCCCAGCCACAAACTCGTCACTGGAGCGATTGTGGAGATTAAAAATCTTCAAGGTTTGGTGGCGCGAGCGGTTAAAACCAATGCTTTGGGCCAGTTTTTCATCTCTACTCCATTAGAAAGCGGCGCCTACATTGTTTCAACTGAAAAAGATCAACTTCAATTTCAACCCCAACAACTCACCCTCACCGATCAAGTTGTACCCCCAATTCAGATCACTGCTGTTGCCTGAGGGGGGGTAAATTTAGTAAGATACGCTGATTCATGATTCAAGCTGCCCTAACTTCGACCACCCAAGATTTCTTGGATATTTACGACATCACCAACAACATGGTGTTTATGAAAGATGGTTCGGCCGCAGTGGCGCTTCAAGTTAGTGCCATGAACTTCAGTCTTTTGGCCGAAGAGGAACAAGACGCGGTGATTTACGCCTATGCCGCCCTACTCAACTCACTCAACTACCCGATTCAAATCAATATTCAGTCAAAAACTAAAGATGCCACGGTTTATCTGGATTTGTTAAAAACTCAGGAAGATGAAGTTAGCTCAATTGATAAAAAACGCCGAATTGCTAGATATAGGGCTTTTGTGGGGCAGTTGATTCAGGAGCGCAATGTGTTGGATAAAAAATTCTATGTCGTCATTCCCGCCGCCCCACTTGAACTAGGGATTGTGCCACCTCAAAGTTTTTTGCCAGGAGCAACACCGTTTGACATCACCACTATCGAAAAAAGTGTCTTACTGGAAAAAGCTGCCGGAATTCTTTCTCCCAGAGTTGATCATTTAATTGGTCAATTCAGCCGAATCGGCCTGTTTGCCAGACAAATCGACACTCAAGAAATCATCCAAAATTTTTACGCCAACTACAATCCTGAGGCTGTGGAGGGCCAACAAATCACTGACTCGAGCGACTACACCACCTCATTGGTTCAAGCCAGTCTTTTTGCCTCGAGTTTGCAAAATCGCCAACAAACCATGGGTCAATTTTCTCACCCAACCTCGACCGAAAACCCCGGCGCTCACTCCATCAACCAACCCACCCCCGCCGATCCAACAAACCCCGCCGATCAAACCGACCTTACCAGCCCAGTTGACCTCGCCGATCCAATTGATTCGTCTATCCCAGTTGATCAAACCATCACGGCGGAATCAGCCCCCACCTCACCACCCCAACCAGTGACAGACCAACTTGTTGCCGATCAACCTCCAGCGGACTTGCCAATCGCCCCACCGGCCCCACCTACCCCGCCGGCTCCATCCACGCCACCCACCACTTATTCCCTACCGCCGTTGGCCGAAATCACCTGAGGACATCATGTTTGACCTACCATTTTTACCCAAACCACCAGCCAAAGTCGATTCTCCTCAAGCCTCCAAGGAGCAGCGAGAGTACGAGAAACTCAAGGAGTTTTCCCGAGGCTTGGTGACCATTCAAGACATTATTGCCCCAGAGGCAATTGAGGTGGATTTTACTTATCAAAAAATTAATTCTACCTACACTAGAACAATTTTTGTGGCTGGTTATCCCAGATCTGTTCCCGCCAACTGGCTGTCTCCCATGATCAACTATCCCTATCAGACCAATGTTTCGATGTTTATTTTCCCCACAGATTCGGGGGAGATTTTGGAAAACCTCAAACGCAAAATCACTGAAATGGAGGCGGAGATTCAGTCCGACGTGCGCTCGGGCAAAATCAGCAACATCAACACTGAAATTAAACTCAACGATGCTCGCACCATTCGCGAGTCGCTGGCAGCCGGCTCAGAGCGATTTTTTCAGTTTGGGCTTTATGTCACCATCATTTCTCCCAGCGTCGATGAGCTGGATCGAGTCACCAAAAATGTTCAATCCACTCTGGGGGCCCTATTAATTGTTTCCAAAAAAGCCACCCTCCAAATGGACGAGGGGTTTAAAACCACCCTGCCTATGGGACGAGATAAGCTCATGGTGACCCGCAACATGGATACCACTTCGCTAGCCACCACTTTTCCTTTTACATCTTCAGAGTTAACCATGGAAACCGGCATTGTTTATGGTATCAACGAACACAATGATTCGTTGGTGATTTTCGATCGGTTCAAAATGGAAAATGCCAACATGGTGATTTTTGCCAAATCTGGAGCTGGAAAATCCTACACCGTGAAGTTGGAAGTAATTCGACAACTTATGTTTGAGTGTGAGGTGTTGGTGCTTGATCCAGAACACGAGTATGAGGATTTGTCAAAATCAGTTCAGGGCGAATACATTAACTTCACTTTTAACTCCAAAACCAGAATCAACCCTTTCGATCTGGCCAATCTGTATGAAGAGGGCGAAAACGAGTTGGGCCAAAAAATCATTTCGCTTCACGGGTTACTTAAAATTATGTTGGGAGAAATGACAGCCCAACAAGAAGCCATTTTAGATCGCTCCATCGTGGCCGCCTACAAAGCCAAGGGAATTACGCCCGATCCCGCCACCCAATCCAACGAACCTCCTTTGATGGAAGATCTTTACAAAGCTCTAATTGGCATGGAAAACAAAGAGGCTGACGACCTGGCTGCTAGGTTAGAAAAATTTATTACCGGTTCTTTCCGAGGCATTTTTGACAAACCTTCAAATCTGGACATCACCAATCAATTAACGGTTTTCTCAGTTCGCGACATGGAAGAGGCGTTGCGCCCCATTGCCATGTACATTATCCTGGATTTTATTTGGACTCGGGTGAAAAAACAAAAAAAACGCCGAATCTTAGTCATCGATGAGGCTTGGTATTTTATGAAGCATCAAGATAGCGCCTCATTTATTCACTCCATGGTCAAAAGAGCTCGCAAATATTATCTCGGCGTCACCACCATTACTCAAGATGTAGAGGACTTTTTGCATAATGATTATGGTAAGGCGATTGTTTCCAACGCTTCGATTCAGTTTTTAATGAAACAATCCACCGCCTCAATGCAGGTGCTGGCTGAAACCTTTTATTTGAGTGAGGGCGAGCGGCAGCTCTTAGTGGCCTCAGATGTGGGAGAGGGCATCTTTTTTGCTGGGCAAAATCACGTCGCCCTTCGCGTGGTGGCCAGCGACGAGGAACACGAGGTAATTACCACCAACCCAGAAGAATTATTGCTGCGCAAACGCCAACAACTCGAGACCATTGCCGCTCAAACCCGAGAGGCTGAGGAAAAAGCTCGATTAAATCAACCCAAGCCCGTCCAAGCCGCCCTTCGTGGTGTGGCTGCCAAAATGAACGGCGCCGCTCCTGCCGCCACTCCTACTCCTCCCGCTCCCGCCGCCACTCCTGCCACCACTCCTCCCACCCTCGCTGGTTCTGTCGGCTCCTCCTCACCAACCTCGCCGGTTGACCCATCAACTTCGGGGGTAATTAATACCGCTCAGAATATGGGCCGAGTCACCAAACCAACTCTCTCTGGTTATTACACCATCGACAACTATTCTCCTCCCACCCCCAACTCCCAAGACCCCAACTCATAAAAGTTTTTCTGGTTTTGAAACTTCTCCCCCTTGTGCTTTGTGGGAAACGATGTGTATAACTTGCTGAGGCGAACAGTCATTCGCCCGCCACCCCTGCCCAGTCTTGAATTGATTTTAGAAGGTTTTTGACAAGGAACTCTGGTTATGTCGGATCACGTTTTTTCTCCCGGCGAAGTTGCCACTCTTTGGAAAGAGGCCTGTGGCGATCTTCAAACCCAACTCACTCCGGCGGTTTACAACACCTGGATTCTTTCCAATCCTCTCACCCAAGTATCGATAATTAATGCCAATCAGGTTGCTGCGACTTTTTCTTGTCCCACTGCCTTTCACGCCACCAACCTCAAAAGAAACCTTTATACCCAACTCAAGTTGGCTCTTGAAAAACACTTGGAGTTGCCGGTTGAGTTAATTTTTCAAATTGGAGTTGGATCAAAAACCAACCTCGGAACCACCCCCAAACCCAAAGCTGCGGAACCCCAACCCCCCAAATCAGACTTTTCGACAGTTTCTCAAACCCTACTAACTCCAGCCCAACCAACTAATGAAACTCGACTTGAGGCGCCATATGGTCGACCCAGTTCGCAGTTTTTTCAGTCCGGTCCTCCCCCGCAACGAATTTCCCCCACCGTCGACGAGTTGTTTTCGCCCAACAACCTCGAGCGAACCCTGCGCGATCAAGCTGAATTTAAGGCCAAACGCGTGGGACTGCGGCCGGATTACACTTTTAAAACCTTTGCTGTCTCCACCAGCAATGAAATGGCCCATGCCGCCTCGCTGGCTGTTTCAAAAAACCCCGGCGGTGCCTATAACCCCCTGTTTCTTTATGGTGGGGTGGGGGTCGGCAAAACTCATCTCATGCACGCCATTGGCTACAACATTCTTCAAACCACTCCTGACACCAATATCGTTTATTGCACTGGCGAAGAGTTTACCAATGAAATTGTGGAGGCAATTCAGTCCAAACGGGCTTTAAACTTTAAAAACAAATATCGTCATCACACCCAAGTGTTAATGATTGATGATGTCCAGTTTTTGGCGGGCAAAAATGCGGTTCAAGAAGAGTTTTTTCACACTTTTAACGCTCTAATTAAACAGTCGGCTCAAATAATTCTGACTTCGGACCGGCCGCCTCACGAAATTAATCTATTGGAAGACCGATTGAGATCTCGGTTTGAAGCGGGACTGATGATTGACATTCAACAGCCTTCTTTTGAACTAAGAACCGCCATCTTGCTCATTAAAACCAAGGCCAGTGGGATTGATTTGCCGATGAATTTGGCTCAAATGATTGCGGCCAAAGTCGACAGCGCTCGCAAAATTGAGGGCATTATTAATTTACTCAGATCCAAACAAGAGCTGGAGCACCGAACCATTGATCAGGCCCTAATTGAAGAATTATTGCGCTTGGAAGGAACTAAAAAACCCACCATGTTAAAGGTTCAGCCAGAAGAAATAATTAAAACCGTGGCCAACCACTTTAGAATTAAACAGTCAGCCATTCGGGGTAAGTCGCGCCTTAAAGAATTGGTGACCGCCAGACACATTGCGATGTATCTTCTCAGACAAGAACTAAAGCTTTCTCTGGAAGAAATCGGCAAGTGGTTTTCGAATCGTGATCACACTAGCGTGCTTCACGCCACCCAAAAAATCGAGGATCAGGTGGTAATTAATGACCTAATTCAGCAGGATGTATCCGCCTTAAGAATGACTTTAACAGCAATTTCTCACTAGTTATCAACCATTGTGGAAAACTTGGTGGAAAGAAAGGTGAATTAAAAATAATAAAAGTTTAAAACTTTTAGGGTTTGGGTGAAACTATTTAAAGTTATGAGATTCAATTCACGCTCTTCCCCAAAGTTTTCCTCCCAAAAAGAGCGGTTTTCCACCCAAACCCGGCCCGAAATTTCTCGGTTGGGGTTAGGACTTTCGCACTTACCCCCTACACCTGCTACTACTATTACTGTTTAATATATATATCTTTTATGAAAATCGTCATTCTTCAAGAAAACCTAAAATCAGCTCTATTTCAACTCCAAAAGGCCATTCCTAGTAAACCCCAGTTGCCGATCCTAGCTTCTGTTTTATTATCAGCCACCAAAACAGATTTGAGTTTTTCAGCCACCGATCTTTATTTCGGAATTAGAACTCGGGTTATGGCTCAGGTGACCGATCCCACCACCGTGGCGGTACCAGCAGAAATTTTTAAACAACTAGTTGGTTCTCTTCCAGCAGGACAAGTGGAGCTGATTACCACGGAAACTAATCTAACTATTAAAACCGCCACCACTAAAGCTCAAATCCCACTTCAAAATGGCACAGAGTTCCCGCAATTTCCAGACGTGGCCGGAACTCAAATCGAGTTTTCTGCCACGGAGATTCAGACTATTGTGACTCAAACCAGCTACGCTAACTCAACCGATGTTTCTCGGCCAGTTTTGACAGCCTTGCTATTTAACTTTCAGGAGACAAGCCTGGAGGTGGTGGGAACAGACGGGTTTAGACTG
>DOZC01000046.1:7895-12111 GCA_003518205.1 Minisyncoccota bacterium
GGAACAGACGGGTTTAGACTGGCAGTTTTAAAACTTCCCAGCCGGCCCAATCTTGAAGATCAGAAGGTGCTTTTGCCAGCCAAAGCCTTACAGGAAATTCAACGAATTGCTCAACAACTCAAAACTAAACAACTCACTGCCCAGCTCGACCCAACTCTTAAACAAGCCAAGTTTCTACTGGATAACACCGAAGTGTTTGTGAGAATGATTGAGGGGGAGTTTCCTCCTTACGAAAAAATTATTCCCCAAGAGGTTTTTTATCAGACTGAGGTTGATCGAGAGGCAATGCTGGAAGAACTAAAAAGAGCTCAACTCTTTACTCGCGAAACTTCCAATATTGTTAAATTAGTACTTGAATCAGAGAAACTTTCCATTCAAGCCAAATCACCTTCGTTTGGGGAATATGTTGGGGAGATCTCGGTTAAAAACCCCAAACCTGAAAAACTGGAAATTGCCTTTAATGTTAATTATCTGATTGATTTTTTTTCAGCTCAAGATTCTCTTGGGGTGACTTTTTCGGCCACGGAGAGTCTGAAACCAGCCACTTTTAAGCCAGAGGGAGAGAAAAACTTTTTTTATGTAGTGATGCCTTTTCGAGTTAGTGAGTAGTTTTTTTAGGTTTTTTATTCCCAAGAGCGACTCATTTCCAACTTGCCGCTCCCAAACCTCGAGAAAGTTTGTTATAATCCGCCGTTATGCCAAAACGATCCTGGAACCCTAAAAAGAAAAAACGCCTTCGAACTCACGGTTTTCTCAAGAGAATGGCGAGTTTTTGTGGTCGAAAAGTCCTCAAGCGTCGCCGCAGCAAAGGTCGAAAACAACTCACGGTGCGAAAAAAGGTTTAACCACCACTAAATCCCATGTTGTCAAAAAGCCAAAAACTCAACCTGGCTTTGCCTGAAAACCGAGATTTTTATCGCTCTCTGCGTAGTTTTCGCAGTCAAAACCTCAGACTCTTCTTTGGTCTCGATCAATCCAGGACGTCTTTTCAACCACAGGCTCCAACTCAACTTACGCCTGTCTTAAAACCGCCCAAGAAAACCGGTCTTAAAGTCGCAGTTGTGGTGGGAAAAAAAGTTAGCTTGTCGGCAGTAACTCGAAATCAAATTCGGCGCCAGATTTACGAAATTCTGAGCCAAAAATTAATCGTCGGCCTACCCCCAACTCTTTCTAAACTAGTGGTGGTGGTATCTCAAAAATCCGAAAACCCCACTTACGCCGCAGAAATAACTCGGTTGATTCAAAACCTCACCTAAAATGACAATTTTGGTTAAAATTTATCGTTGGCTTTGGCTAATCAAACACCAAATCTTAGTATCCGGCTTTGGTTTTTCTAGTTATTGTAAACACTCCCCCACCTGTAGCGAATTTTGGCTTTTAGAAGTTAAATCACATGGTACAATTGCAGGATCTTGGCGGGGGTTTTTAAGACTGCTCTCGTGTTGGTGATTGAATATGTCAACTTTAATTTATTATTTTTCACTGGTTTTGAATTTTTTTAATTCTTTCACCGGCAGCTTGGGCTGGGGAATCATTCTTTTTACTCTAGTGATTCGGCTGATCTTATTACCCATCACTCTTCCTTCGATTCGAGCTCAAAAACAAATGATGGATCTCAAACCAGATTTAGACAAACTAAAAGCCAAATTTAAAAACGACAAGGCCGGTCTTCAACAGGCTCAGCTTGATCTCTATAAAAAATACAACATCAATCCCTTGGCCGGGTGTTTGCCCCAACTAGCTCAGTTTGGAGTTTTAATTATTCTCTATCAAACCCTACTTCATTTTCTCAAACAACCAATTTTTAATGGTATTCCACTCAACTTTGCCTTTGGATGGTTTGATTTGAGTCAGCCCGACAAGCTTTATATTTTGCCGATTTTGGCTGCCGTCAGCCAGCTGGTTTTATCTTTAATGCTGGCTCCCGCCACCGAAGTGAAAGACCTTGTGCCCAACCAAAGTAAGAAACCCAAGATTCAGGCCGCCAACAAACAAGAGGAAAACACCGCTGACATGGCTGCCACCATGCAGCAACAGATGTTATTCATGATGCCGATTATGACTGGAATTTTTGCCATCAACTTCCCCTCTGGCCTGGCTTTATACTGGGTGGCCACCACGGTTTTTAGTATTGTTCAACAATATTTTGTCTCCGGGCTCGGAGGCATTAGCACTTATTATCAGCGAATTAAGCTGTTGCTAAAGCTCAACCGCTAATTAAAACCAAAACTCAATTTAAAGGAAACTATGACAGTGTCAGAATATCTTCAAAAACTAGTCGCCCTTTGTGGCGTTGAACCGGATTTGGTCGGAGTGGAAATTCAGGAGGACGACACTCGAGTCAGAGCGGTTTTGCAAGTTCCAGAGTCAGACCTGAGTTTGTTTATTGGTTCAAAGGGCGAAACCCTGGACGCTATTGAAACTCTGCTTCGAATGACTTTCCAAACAGATTTTGCTGAAAAAAAACTGGTGTTTGATGTGGGCGACTATAAAGCCCAACGAGAAGAAAGACTCCAGGCCAAAGCACTACAAATTGCCGAACAGGTTTTGGAATCGGGTCGGAGTTACAGATTTGGTTATCTCAACTCATATGAGCGATTTTTGGTTCACAGCGTCATCGGGGCCGATCTCAGGTTTGCAGAGTTGCTCGAAACCGAATCGGAAGATACGGAATATGGCCGAGTTTTGATCTTAAAACTCAAGCCGGCGGTCTAACATTTTAATTAAGTTAATATGCACCTCATCATTCACACTGACGGCGGTTCTCGTGGCAATCCTGGCCCAGCCGGCTTTGGAGTGGTGGTTCGCGAGGCCCAAACTCAAAAAGTGGTGACTGAACTCCAGGGTTTTCTAGGAACCAAAACCAACAATGAGGCTGAGTATGTTGGTTTAATCACCGCCCTAACCTGGTTGTGTCAAAATCCCTCTCCCTCCCCCACCAAAGTTGAGTTTTGTCTTGATTCAATGCTGGTGGTGGAGCAAATGAAAAAAAACTGGAAAATCAAAGAGCCCCGACTTCAACTTTTGGCCAAAAAGGCCTGGGAATTGTTGGCCTCACTAACTTTTCCAGTTAGTTTCCAAGCCATCCCCCGAGCTCAAAATAAACGCGCCGATCAGCTTGCCAATCAAGCTATGGATCAGGGTACAATGGAGTGATTTTTGAGATCAAAAATGATCTTAAAAACACCCCTTGCCCATGTCGTTGATTGTTCAATCAGATTCGAGCTCACCCATTGTACTAATAGTGACCGATTGGCCCGAGTTTGCCCTCGTTGCTTGGATTGAAGAATTCTTAAAAGACCAATCTCTTCAAGTTAGAGTGGTTTTGCCCCAACAATATCTTGCCGCAGTTGATCAAATTTCAACTTCCCAAGAGCAGCATTACAAAACCCTGGTTTTAATTGGTTTCTCACCTCCCCTATCCATTTTGTTAGACAGATTTGATCGGGCCCTGGCGGAGTTTGGTCCTGAATTTGACCAAAGCTTAAATCAAAAACAAGCCGGGTGGTCGGCCCTCATCGACCAAATCGGACCAACTGAAGTTCCCACCAGTTTTATTTTTGGCAGTTTAAGCCTGCAGTTGGCTGCGGTTCAACAGCCGCTATTGAAATTCTTGGCAGCCGGAGAGGCTCAAGTTCAAAACCTGCTGAAGGAGGTTCAAGTTAAATTGCCGGGAGCTCAAATTTTTTTGGCAGAAGATTGTCTAACCCAACCCATGGAAGACTTGAGATTTCGAGGCGAAATGGAGCTGCCGCTGCTTTTTTCAATTCTTGGGCTTCACTCACGAGTTTTACTCGACCCCCAACAAGTTTGGGGACTTCAAACTCTGGAGGGTTTTTTTACCACCATTGCTCCCCAGCTCTTAAAACCCCACAAAGCTGTCAGGGTACTGGTTCGTGGCGGAGAGGTTTTGAGTCGCCAATGGTTGGAACAGGTTCAAGCCCAGATTCAAACATATTTTGCTTACACTCCCCCACTCCTACCGGTGACAACCGAACCCAAACCGGTTGGTTTTACTCCAGATATTATTTGTCAACTCCAGTCTGACGTATCTCAGAGCCTGGAATTTCAAGTTCGATCATTGCCGCACGCTCTAATAAAGCTTGAGGAGCTAACTCAAAGAGCGGCCGGTTTTCAAGTTAGTTTAAAATGGGAACCTCACTATTTAGCCAACTCTGGTGACAAATATGGTGCCAACTCAACTTCTGTTCCATCC
>DOZC01000046.1:12335-16384 GCA_003518205.1 Minisyncoccota bacterium
CCTCTCTCCCGTCACTCCCAATCCTTTAAAATCGGCTGAAAACTCAGCTAATGACCAACTGGATATTAAAGAAACTTCTCCCCAAACTCCAACCACTGAGGTCGTCCAATCCAACCAGTTTGGGGAAAAAACACCCATAAATCAACCAATTCTGGTTACAGAGCCACTGAGTTTGGAATTAGAACTCCAACACCTTTTTGCTGAAACCAGAGGTAGCCAAAAACACACCCGGCAGCAACTCAAAGCCAGGTTAACTAAAAAAATTATTTCCAAAAGTCGCCGCCACAAAGCTTTGTTTTATTTGGGTTTTGGCCTGTTAGCGGCGGGAGTAGTGGGGGCGGGGTTGTGGGGAGTTTTTTCAACTTCATATTTCTGGACTTTAAAAACTTGGGAATCAGACCTTCAGGCTCTTCAAACCAATCAAACCCAAACGGTGATTCCGAAGCCAAATCAATTTAAACCTCTAGAGTGGCAGTTAAAAATTTATGAGCCAATTCTAAAAGATGAGTTTTTGAACGAAGCCAAAACCCTCATCGCTTTAATTCGAGACACCAGGTCGTTTTTACAACAGAGTGGGGAGCTCCAACAAAATTCCGGTCGGTTAATTGGGGGAGTTTTAGCCGGCCAATCCGAAGATTTGGCCGAGCAAATCTTAAAAATCACCACTCAGCTTCAGCTTCAAACCACCACCATCGCCGACTTTTTGGCTGAGTCCAAACAACTCGATCAAAAATCTCTCAGTCAATCCGCTCGCCAACAACTTGCTGAACAAACTCAGCGACTTACTCAAGAAGCCAAAAAAATTGCGGCTACCACTAAAGTTTTGAAGATTTTACCCAAGGTTTTGGGAGTTGAGTCCAAACAAAACTTAATAGTCATCGTTCAAGATCAGCGCGAACTCAGGCCCACTGGAGGATTTATTCAGGCTGTGGGTCAACTTCACTTTTCTCGAGGCTTGTTGACGGAATCAATTTTTCAAAGTGCTTATGAACTTGACAAAGTGCGAGCCTCAAAAATTCAACCTCCGGATGAAATTAAGCGATTTTTGGGTGAAAATCTCTGGTTTTTGAGGGACAGCAATTGGAGTGTGGATTTGCCAACCTCAGCCAAACAAATTAGGTTTTTTGTTCAAGAGAGCACCAATCAACCCGTTGATGGAGTAGCGGCTCTAACTTTTGAAGGAGTTAGAAGATTGATCCAAGCTAGCGGGCCGCTGGATTTGCCAGAACTAAACGAACAAGTGACTGAGCGAAATTTTTATGATCGTCTTGAGTTTCACGCCGAAACTCAGTCTCTTACCATCAGCAATCAGTCGGTTGATTATTTAAGTCTAATTTTAACCAAGCTCGTCACCAAAATTTCTCAACTTAATCCTCAAGATCAAGCCAAAATTATTGAGGCCTTGTATGATTTGGCCGAAAGCCAACCACTTCAACTCACTGCCACCGATGTGGAGGTAAGAAGAGCTTGGACTGAGCTGGGTTGGGGTGGGGAAGTTCTTCAACCTCCTTGTCCCAGCGAGCTAGCCACCACCAACTGCGTTATTGATAGGCTGTATCAGGTTGATGCCAATGTGGGAATTAACAAAGTTAATCCTTTTATTGAGAAAAAAGTCACCGATCATATTGAGGTGGGGGAGACTAAAATATCTCATCAGCGCAACATCACTTATCGAAACCAAGCCAAACTTGATAGTTGGCCTCAGGGAGAATACCGAGCTTATTTAAAGTTTTTGCTTGATAAAACCGCTGAGTTTCAAAGCCTGCTAATCAACGGCCAACCAGCCGCCACCGACCAACTCCTGCAGTACCAAGAGCAAGAAAATCAAGTTATTGGAGTTGTTATTCAAGTTCCTCGCCAAAAATCTGTGACCGTGGAGTTAAAATATCAGCTTTCTCACCAATATCAGGCTCCATTCGCCTATTTCTTCTTTAATCAAAAACAGGCCGGCACCGCGGAAGTTCAAGATATTTTGCTTTCTTATCAGCCCACCCTCAAACCTCGCCTAATTACTCCCGATGCTGACTTGAGTAGTCAATTGTTGAACTTCCACTTCCAACGAGAAACCCAAAGCTTTGTTGGAGCCGCCTTTGAAGCCAGCGCCAAATAACTTTTTCATGTGTCTCATCTGGAAAATTCATATTTAGGCTTGTTCATCAAGCAATTTTTTGAAGCCAAAAAAAATCCCCTCTGATCCAATTTGCACTAGGCAGAGAGGGTTAAAAAACCCATCAAATCACTGCTTTTTGGATCTTAAAAAACCGAAACTCAGTTCAACTTGATCACCAAAAATGAGTTGCCAGATTTGACCTTGATCTGTATGTCTGTATAATGGGCGACGAAGGATGAAGTTTTTATGTCACACATCAAAATAACTGCCAAACCTCGATTGGCAACTGAAAAACCCAAAGCCATTCGGCGCCAGGGCGGAGTGCCTGCCAATGTAATTTCGGCTCACCAGCCTTCTTTGGCCATTACTCTTTCAACCAAAGACGTTCAGAAGCTACTAACTCAGGGTCAAGATTCGGCCTTGATCTATTTGACTATTGAAGGCAGCCCAGCCGAGGTGCCAGTTCTTTTTGACGAAATTCAAACCGACGGTCTCACTGGCCAAACTCTCCATGTGGCTTTCAAACAAGTTTCTTTAAAAGCCAAAACCAAAGCCGAGATTCCACTCGAGTTAGTAGGAGAGATTTCCACCCCCAATTTGGTGTTAGTCAAAGTTCTAGAGTTTGTTGAAATCGAGGCTCTGCCAACCGACTTGCCAGAAAAAATTGAGGTTCAAATTTCTGGTTTAACCGAGGCTGGTCAATCAATTTTGTTGAAAGATTTACAAATCGATACCACCAAGCTTCATCTGGTGGCTTCTGAAGCTGATCTTGATGGCCCAGTGGTTTTGCTCCAAGCCCCAAGAGTAGAGGTTGTTGAGGAGATTTCAACTGAGGTTGTTGAAACCGAGGTTCTCACCGCAGCCAAGCCAACTGAGGCGGGAGAGGCTTCCAAGCCTTCAGCCAACCAAAAGGCAGGAGCTGATTCTCAATCTCATTCAAGCAACAAAGCCTAATATCCCAAATTTGGCTGGGTTTTTCTGGCCTCAAGCCAAATATCTGAGGCGGCCTGAGGCTGGTTTTGAGCCAGAGCACACCAACCATGATTAATCAGCAAACCCTGATGACTCGGGTGTTGAATTTTGGCCGTTTTAACTCGAGAACAATAATAATCCAGTTGCGCCGAGGTGAAAAGAAATTGGTTTGAATCCTGAATTATTTTTGACGAAACTGGTAAAAGCCAACCAGAGGAGATGGGGGTTAAATTTGGCCGATTCCAAGCCATTAGCTGACTAACGACAAGCAACAAAGCCAGCCCCAACCAGCTTAAGCTCAACCCCAAAACCCGACTTAAAAAATACTGTTGAATTCCAAACCAGATCAAAAACCCACCCAATTGCCAACATAACTGACCATAAAGCCAGCTGCCTCTAAAAAATCGACCGAGTTTTTTTAAGCCACTCATGGCTCTATTGTACCCAAATTCCATTGGCTGGTGACAAGCAGTGGTTCTGAGGTGAGTTGGGCGGCTACCAGCTGTTGCCAAATAGCCTCAGTGACGAAAGGCATAAAGGGGTGGAGGAGCTTGAGAAAAGTTTTCAGCCCCAAAACTGCTTGGGATAAACTAATTTGCCCTTGTTTGACTTGCTCAATTACCTGATCACAATACCAATGCCAAAACTCAGTGTAAGCGGTTTCAGCTGCCAAGCCAATTTGAAGTTTCTCAAGGTTTTGGGTGACCTGAGCTTGAAGTTGAACCAAATGATTTTGAAACGTATCATCTTCTGCTCCGCCGCCAACATCACTTGGGTTTTGGCTGGACTGTAATAAAATAAACCGCGCCGCATTCCAAAGCTTGTTAGTTAGGTTGCGCATGGCCTTAAAATCGGCTTCGCCGACTGATTTGTCTAGTCCAGGAGAGGATCGAATAATTAAAGCCATTCTGAGGGCATCAGCGCCGTATCTTTGAGTTATCTCTAGCGGATTGACCACATTGCCCTT
>DOZC01000060.1:0-461 GCA_003518205.1 Minisyncoccota bacterium
ATTTTTTTCCATTTCAGAAAACAAATTTCTTTCAAACCAAACATCTCCCTGGGCTAAGCGGGACAAATTGCATTGAGGATCTAAATCCACCAAAACGGTTTTGTAGCCTTGTTTGGCAAAAGCTAAAGCTGAGTTGAAAGCTAAAGTGGTTTTACCAACTCCACCTTTGTTGTTAGCAAAAAGTAATTTTTTAGAACGAGAAAATTTCATATTTTCAGAATTAATTTCATTATACTATCGTCGTGCCGAACTCACTCACTTCACACCTTCTCTGTAACTCGATACTCAATGTATTTGCCCAGCATTAATCTGGTGTGGGCATCCAGACCAGGAAGGGCTGAAAAGAAAAAGCCAATTATTGGGAGTAATAAAAATTCGAGAGGCTGCATAACATAGGAAAACCAATTGTGTTGTTTGGGTCTGGGGGGGCGATTTAGGGCATCGATTAAAAAAATTGTAGC
>DOZC01000060.1:630-9161 GCA_003518205.1 Minisyncoccota bacterium
TTGACCGGCCACAAAAAATGATCCTCAATCACTTTTAAGACTCGAATAGTTTTATCCCAAAAAGGTACGCCTTCAGTTAAAACATATTGGCGAATAATGTAAGCATCATCAGAAACGCCCCAGGCCCAGCGCTTAAGCTGTTCGTATTGATTGGACATAGTGTTCCAAAAGCCTTTGGCTTCAGCCGCATCGGCATAAATCGGCAAAAAAATTGGCTCAACTTCAAAGTCACCCTTTTTGGCAAAATAAGATTTAAAAAATAACCGATAATCTTCCGGAATCACATCGCTGTCCCAGTAGCCAATATCCACAATATGTTTCAGGGAAGTGGAATAAGTGGAAAAATTCACCAATCTGTCTCGGCGCATTAAAATATGCATTTGGGTGACCGAAAAAATCGCTGCCAGAACTCGCACTGGAGTGGGAACTTCCCAGATGTTGTTATAAAACGCAATCGCGCCCTGCCAGATTTTATTAAATGGTTTGGCACTATTGAGAAATTGAAAAGTTAAACAGGCAAAATATTGTTGGTGAAACAAAGCGTCGGCATCCTCACTGGTGATGGTGATGTTTTCGATGGGGATTTGAGCGGTATCGGCGAGTTTGAGTTTGGCCTGACGGGCACCCCAGGCAGTGTTGGAGGATTTACCTTTGACCTCACCATCAATATCGGGATGAAAAGTGGTCCAAACATGGCCAAAAAGCGGGCCATATTTTTTTTGCAGCGCCTGGGCTTTTTCTTGTGCTTCAATTCCTTCTCGTACCTCAAATGAGAGCATGATATGGAGATTTTTAGTGGGAAAAGTTTGATGACTTAGAGCTGTTAAAGTTCGCTCCAGGGTAACCATGGGTTCTTTATAAGTTGGGATGACAATAATGTGTTGAATTTGCTGCCAGCGACCTGGAAATCTTTGTTGCAAATCCTTTAGCCAATCCAGTTGAATCGCAGCTTTGAGTTGGAAATGAGCCAAAACTGACAATAACGCCAAAGATAACGAGCGATACAACCAGTAAACGGCAAAACCAATCACATAATAAGCTACAAAATTGGGCACTACAAATGAGCCCCAAAAGGGAAATAAAATTAGCGACCAAGACACAAATCCCGGCAAAATTTCTAGGGCTCGACGGGTTCGAATTGGGTGACGTCGAAAGTAATTTTTAATCATAAAGCGAGCCTAGAGTAATAGCTGATATTGTACCATTTTCTCTGGTGTTACTGGTTAAAACAATCAAGAGCATTTTGAGTCAATTGCTCTGGATCAATTTGGAGCTGTTGCTGAATAAACTCAGCGGTTAATCGAACCATCCAGGGTTCGCAAGTTTGACCGCGAAAGCTTTGGGGTGGCAAAAAGGGCGCATCAGTTTCAAGAAGGCGACGATTTGGCGGAGTGGCTTGAAAAATTTCTACCAAGTTTTGATTTTTTTTGTAAGTTAAGTTGCCGTCAAAACCGATGTAAGCGCCCAATTCAATGGCCTCACTAATATAATCCAGTGGTCCAGAAGCGCAGTGCAAAACAAATGGTCGATTAAATTTATAATGCGTTTTGAGTAGTTTCAAAATATCTCGATAAGCCTGCTCATCTCGATCTCGAGAGTGAACTATTAACGGTAGCTGTAGTTCATTGGCCAAGTGAATTTGAGCAATAAAAGCGGCTGTTTGAGCTTGAATTTTGAGCTGGTTTAAGTCTGTCTCGGCCGGATTAAAGTAATAATAGTCCAGGCCGGTTTCTCCGATAGCCACGAGTTTTTTACCAGCTTGAAAAGCAGTAGCTTTGAGCCAAGTCAGGTCTTGGTTTAGTTGTTCAGCTAATTCAGAGGCTGAGGTTTTTTGAGTGACGCGAATATCGTAAACCTCTGGATGAAAGCCCAAGCTTATCCAAAGGTGAGGCTCAGTTTGGGTAATTTCCAGAGCTCGCTGACAACTCAATTGATCGGCTCCTACCACCAAACTTTGATTGATGCCTTCCGCCTGAGCTTTTTGCCAGTGCGTTGGCCAGTTTTCATAAAGTGGGTCGAGATTGTAATGACAGTGAGTATCGATGAAAGGCATGATTTATCTTGAAACTTGATGCTGATCGTGGCTCAATTTTCCAATCTTGGAAACAATGGAGTCAAAGCGGTAATCTGTTCAGAGCGGAAGTGATTCAAAATTTTCTCGCTGATTTCCGGCATAAATGGTTGGAGTTGCCAAACAACAATGATGATTTGCTGAATGGCGATGGTCAAATCTTTTTTGGCCTGAACCACGTCAGTTTGCAACCAAGGCTTGGTTTCGCTTAAATGCTGGTCAACAATAGTGATTTGTTGCTTTAGCCAACTTAAGGCAGTACTGAGCTCATAATGTTCCATGGCTGTGACAAACTCGGCTTGAGGTTTGGCTGGTTGGCGCAAAGTTAGTTCGCCTCTGGCCCAGTCTGCCACCCCCAAACCATGTTTTTCTGCCAACCTGGCGACTCTGGAGCACAAATTGCCCAAGCCATTAGCCAAGTAGGCAGTATATTCCTGGTCTAGGCGCCCAAAACTGACATCCATATCCTCACCAAACGGTCCCAAATTCATCAGTAAAAATCTAGCCCCATCCAAACTGTATCGAGTTACTAACTCTGCCGGACTAATGACATTACCCAGAGATTTGCTCATTTTTTGACCATTCACGCTGATAAAACCATTGATTAAAATTTGTTTTGAAGGCGGCAAACTAGCTGAGAGCAACATGGCTTGCCACATGGCTGATTGTTGGCGCAGGTTATCTTTGCCAGCCAGTTGGATGCCTGGCCAATATTGCTGAAAATTTTCTGAGTTTTCCGGCCAACCAAGTGTGGAAATGTAATTGATTAAAGCGTCAAACCAAACGTACATGACATGATTCTCGTCACCCGGCACGCCGATGCCCCAGGGCATTTTGGCCTTCAGCCGAGAGATGCTGAAATCTTGCAGTCCACCCGCCACAAAACTTTTGATTTCCTTGAGGCGAAATGACGGCAACACAAACTCTGGATGTTGCTCGTAATGTGATAATAGCGCGGTTTGATACTTGGAAAATCGGAAAAAGTAATTTTCTTCCTCCCGCACCTCCAGATCTTTATTGGGATGTAGGGGACAACGGCCATCTAATAACTCACTATCGGTTTTTTCCAGCTCACAGCCGACACAATACTTGGTTTTGTAGGCTTTTTTATAGATGTCGCCTTTGGCACTGCACCGGCGCCAAAACTCCTGAGCGGCAGTAATGTGGTGGGAATCGGTAGTGCGAATGAAATGACTGTAGCTGAGGTTAAGTTGAGTTTTGAGGCTCGAGAACTTGACAGCATACTCATCACAGTAGGCCTGAGGATTCTGATGAGCAGCCTGCGCCTGCTGATAGATTTTTTGGCCATGCTCATCCGTACCGGTATTAAAAACTACCTGCTCGCCCATGAGCCGGTGATATCTGGCGATAACATCAGCCGCCACGATTTCCAGGGCAAAGCCAATATGCGGCTCTGCATTCACATAAGGCAGGGTAGTAGTGAGGTAAAAATTATCTGGCACAAGAGTGATTATAGCGGAAAATACCGATCTTCAGTAGGCAAAGGTCAGCACCGAAAACAGAACACTAAAAATTGAAACGGCCTATAACTATTAAAATATCTACATATCTGTGATATACTTAAGCCGAGTTTATGCTCTGAATTTCACCGCGAAGTTTTTTGAGATTTTAAACTTGATCTTTCAAAAAATGCTGACTCCTCTCTAAGAGAAATCGCGGATTTTGAGCTGGTTCAAATAGTGATTTTTGTTAGAGAGGAGCGCAGCTTCTCTTGGTGGGAAGTGAACCCACCTCATCAGCTGTCCGGACTCCTCGCCAATTAGTCCAGACAAGCATTCAAAAGAGAAAAAAATGACTAAGAAATTTATCACCATCCCCCTGGGGATGGTGATTTTTCTGGCCGCCATGACGGCGGCCTATTTCTTAATCCTAATCCCCCTCTTTTCCTCCTTCCCCCTCCCCCACGGGGGGGCAGAAGGGGAGGCGGTGACCTATGTTACCGCCTCAGGAGGAGGGGGAGTGGTCGTTGCGGAGAGCAACGGTATTTGGATAAAAATAGAAGCCAGTCGCAGCGGGGGGGAAAACTGCGACTGGAAAGTTAAATGGTCCGACGGGGATCAGATCGGATCGAATTGGTTTTACCCCTGCAGTCAGCAGGGGTACGAAGAGCTCGTACGAAAGTTGTACGAGCTTGAAAAATTTAAAAAAGAATTTTTTGACGCGCTGATGCGCGTCAAAGTTTTCTAATTTCGCCCCGCTAATGTTTTCATCTGGCGAGAGATGGAGATGTTAGCGGGTGCTTGTTTTTTTAATCCTTAACCCTGTGCAAATCAGGCCTTTATTTATCAACCCAAAAATATTTCATTTTAAAAATCGTAAATATTCTAAAGCTTAGAGCTATTTTTGTGATTCTGGATTAAAATCGGATTGTTTGACCTTATTTGATAACTTAATTTTTGTCTATGGTTTTTTCTGAGACAACATCAGCTAGTCCTAATTTAAATGAAACCGAAAGAACAACTACTTCTGTTTCTCCAGAAGGACAGCAGCCCCAAAACCACCCAGATGAATTAACTACATTTTTAGAATTTGAAACGACCAGCGATTGGTCAATGACTCGAGTACTCCAAGTTTGTCAAAGTGAGGTTGAGGCTCGCCGGGCTTTATTTGGGGTTGAAACCATTTCTGGGGGTGGTTTGCATGAGTCTGAAATCGTGATCTTAGAACTTCTGGCTGAAAAAATTAACTATCTTTCTCCCGAAGACCAATTTCAAGTCTGGCGAGCTGTTGGTCTTGCGCTCAAAGCTCACGCTTTGATCAAGCGCAAGTCTGGAGAACCCTACGGCTGCCATCCCCTGATGGTGGTATTAACTTTGGCAGACTTTAAAATCGATGCTGTCACCTTAGCAATCGGAGCACTACATGACACTATCGAAGATTGCACGACAGTTAAAACTAGACCCCAATTTGTTAATTTACTCGCCACCGTTTTTGGAACAGCCGTGTTGGAGTCGGTTAATTTGGTTACCAAACTTCAAGACATTCGCAAACTTCATGAGGCAGATGGTGATCAAACTGATTGGATCTTAAACCTATATGACCAAATTGGGATGACTCCCAATTCAACTTATTCTCCAGAAGCACAAATTGATGAACTTTATCGTCTACAACTAGCTCTCCTGATGGCTCCCAAAAATGGCATTCAAAATCAAAAACCTTCAGATCAAGATTTAGCAGTTTTGCGGGCAGTGGTTGTCAAGTTGGCTGACCGATTACACAACATGAAAACCCTGGGAAGTATGTCAGCTGCCAGCCAACAAGCTAACTCACTTGAGACTCGGGATATTTATGTCAAGCTGGCTAAAAGATTGGGGCTGTGGTCGATCGCTGAAACTTTGGCTGATTTAAGTGCCTATTATTTGGAGCCAACTCGAAGAAATCAGCTAGCCGATTATCAGATGTTATCTGACCAACTCGAAGCTTCTCAACTTAATACAACCGATTTGTTGAGTACTATTGTTCCCACTCAGCTGAGTGAAGTCGGTTTAAGTGTCAAAACTATTATCCCCAACGCCGCCGCGATGCTCGAAGCCGGGGTCTTTGTGACTGTTAACATTGGGATTCCAGAAAAACCTCAAATTAATCCAGAATCAACAGCTGATAATTTGGAATTTGTGGCTACTGAATTAATTGACTATTTAAAAAAGCAATACGGTTATAAAAAAAGCTTGAATTTTCCTCACATTAAAACTTTGATGAGATTAATTAAAACTCAAACCCTGAATACTATTACTTTTACAATTCCCATAAATTTGGCTGCAGCTCCAAGGTATCGTCAATTGAGAATTAATCTTATGCCTCAAGTTGTTTTTGATCAAGAAAATCAATCACTTCTGCCCCTAATTCAACCTCAACCAGATTCTCAGGATCAAGTGGCAATTCAGGAACGAGAGGCAGCTTTAGAAAAATGGCGAGCCATGCAAAAACAAATGCGCCAAACCCGGAATCGTTATAAAAACCTTTTCTCAAAATTTTCGAGCTCCGAGGTTTTACTAGCCATGACTCAAAGAGTTCAAGTTGGAATGATGTTGGTAGTAGGATCACCTCCAGTCAATCCTGGAGAAAAACGCCGCCATCAACCCTGGCTTTTACCTCTAGGAGCCACCATCAAAGATTACATTGAGTCAATCGACTCTTTAAAACAAAAAACTGTGACAAAAGTGGAGGTTAATGGCATGCTGGCTAGTGATCTTCAAATTCGATTGCTGCCATTTGATCAAGTGGTGGTGTTTACAACCGACAACACACCAACTCAAACTACCACTCAAACCGATGTAACTTGAGCCAGATAATTCCGGTGGTGATCAAACTCAGACCAATGGCTAGTTTTTGATTTAAAGTTAAAAAACTGAATAAATAAACTTGAGTTAAAAATATCGCTATCAAGAAGACTAAGTAACTTCCTGGCCAGAACCAATTTTGAACTTCACTAGGTTGATATCGAGTCAAAAGCATGCCGCAAAAACCCAAAAATCCTAAACCCAGTAATAAAGTTGGAAATTTTGCTCGTCGAGTTAGCCACCAATTTTTCAAGTTTAAAAATTTGGGGTAATCAAGCGAAAAATTAGCTTGGTAAGTTCGGCGAGATTTAGCGCGCTGAACTTGGGTTGTATTGGGAAAAGTTTCTGAAGTTAAAATCATAATCAACTTAAACTCTAGGCTCGATGAGCGCTTTCCAGTATACTCAACTCATGATGACATTTTTACTGGTGGTTTTGGTGATCTTGATGTTGGCGTTAGTCGCTGGTGCGGCGGTAATTTATTTTGCCCTCCAAAAACAATTGTCTCAAACTCAAACTCCGGAACAAGCTAGTGCTCAGGCCGAATCTTTGGTAGCTAAAGTTTTTGGTTTGAGCGCCAACCAAATCGCCGCCCAAAGCAAAGCTATTTTAAGTAGTGAAAAAGACACCATCAAACTAGATTTGGCCAATAAGCAACAAGTCATGGAAAAACTGGTGGCAGAATTGCGTCAGGAAATGCAGACCAAACAAGAGGAAATTCGCCACCTGGAAAAAGATCGACTGAAGCAATTCACCGAAATGACTACCGCTCTGACTGATCATCGCAAACTCACCGATGAGTTGAAAACTTCCACGGAACAATTGGCCAGTGTCCTCTCTAACAATCAAATGCGGGGTGAATGGGGCGAGCGAATTATCGAAGATTTGCTGCGAAGTAATGGTTTGGTGGAAGGCACTCACTACGCTAGACAACAATTTTTGACTGGTTCCACCACTCTCAAGCCAGACATTTCTTTAAAACTGCCAGACAACAAGGTTGTGGCGGTGGATGCCAAGTTTCCCTATCAAGAAATTCAAAAAATGGCTGTGGCGGAGACCAAATCCGCTAAGGCCGGTCACGCCAAACAGTTTGAAACTGACTTAAAAATCAAGATTGCCAAAGTTGCGGCCTACATTGATCCGGAACATGGCACTTTAGATTACGCCATTATGTTCGTGCCCAACGAGATGGTTTTCTCATTCATCAATCAAAAATTCCCATATTTGGTGGATGAAGCTATGAGCAAGCGAGTCATGATCGTGTCACCGTTTACTTTTTTGATTGTGGCCAAAACTGTTTTAGAAAGTTATCGCAACTTTATGATCGGCGACAAACTCAAAGAGGTGGTGAGATATGTGGATGAGTTTGCTAAAGAATGGAGTTTATATAAAGAAGAATTTGGTAAGTTTGGTCGGTCTATTGAGACGTTGAGAATTGGTTTTGAGAAACTCACCACCACTCGCACCAAACAAATGGACAAGCGCATTGACAGAATTGAGGGGTATAGAACCGGGAGTTTAACTGCCGGAGTTTCCAAAAATATTCCTCTGATTGAGGCGGAAATTGAGACCTAAATTTGCTATACTTAGGGTATGACTCAAGTTCAGGATATCATTAAAGCTAAACCATCTTTAGCGTGGTGGATTAGTCAGGATAAGATTAAAGATTTAACTTCAGCCGCAGTTTTAGAACAAGTTCTAAACTATGGTGATTGGGAAGATGTGCAGCAATATCTTAAGTTAGCTGGTCTGGCTAAAACAGCTGAAATTTTTGCCATTCAACTTCAAAAGCCCAGAGTTAATATTAGACCAGAAATTGCTCATTATTTTAAACTTTATTTGCAAGCTCATGCACTTAAACATTCTTAATTTAGATCAAGCAAAACTTTTACCTTTGCTAGAAGAGTTTGGAGCTGAGTTTGGTTTGGTTGGTGGTACAGCCATCGCGCTGCAGTTGGGTCACAGGCGATCGATTGATTTTGATTTTTTTAAAACAGAAAGCTTTTCGACTCAAAAAATTCAACAGCGATTGCGTAAATTGATTAAAATTGATCGGATTCTCATTGATGGTCAAGAGGAGCTGACTTTGATCGCCAATCGCGTTAAACTCACCTTTTATCTTTTTCCTTTCCCAATTACTTTTACGGAAGACTTTACTT
>DOZC01000060.1:9447-11226 GCA_003518205.1 Minisyncoccota bacterium
GAATTTAATGAAAAACTTTTTAGGGTTCAGCTGAGCTATTACACTGATGTAGATAAAACTGAAACAGTGGATTTTCTGCCGGGTTTTGCTGTGACTGATGCGGAAGTAGAAAAATATCTCACCAAAATTAGTTTAACCTAAATTTCAAATTGTTTTTGAAAATAAATTAAATCTCGGCCAATGGCGGTGTTCCAACCTGGTTGTAGGTTATGGTTGGCACCAGGATAAACAAAATAATTAAATTTAATTTGATCATCCTTGGGGCGAGTGGCGTTAGTTTTTTTAATTTTAGCCAAAAACTCATCAGACCAAGATTTGAGAGCGGAATCGTCAGCGGTACCATGATGTAACTGAAACTCGCCGTGAAGTAAATCCAGATGTTGGGTCAGGGAAAAATCAAAGACATCGTAATCTCTCTCGAACTGAGCGATCCAATTGCGAGTAGCTTTGCCTTCGTCATCGGCTTCGTCAGAAAAATATAGTAGTGAATAGGGAAATGGTGCAGTTACTGGTGCCCAAAAACTGGCAGGCAGAGGCTCGTGCAAAATTTCCAAGGCCGTCAAAGTAATCTGGCCGCCATTACTATGAGTCCAGAGTCCCAGCTTGGCAGGATTGATGGTGACCGTTTGAGCTGAGTCAGTGGCTTTAAGCTGTGGTTTTTGGGTCACGGTTTTAATTAACTCTACTAACTGTACTGGCTTGATGAATCGCGACTCCCAACTATCAGTCAGATCAGGATCGCTGTCACCATATCCCAAAAAATCTGGCGCCAAAGTCACAAAGCCATTTTCAGCAAAAAATTCACCGCCACTTTTGGTACCCACTCCGGGTTGGTAGATTTCTGGTGGTACATAACCTCGCACCATAATCAAAACCGGCCAGCCACTTTTAGGCGCTATGCCAGTTGGAATATTGGCCAAACCAGTCATGGTTTTGCCGGTAGTGGTGAATTTAAAAATTTGGCTAGTAAATTTTGGGGTGGTTTGAGTAGTTCTAGTTAAAGTGATTGAGTCGCTAGAGTGAAAAGTTTGAGCGGCTAGGGTGGAAATAGCATATTTTAGTAGTGGCAAGGGTTTGGGTTTTTCTTGAGCTACAAAAGGCGAAATTAAATCTTTGGAACGATTCCAAAAACTCCCCAGCTGAGGTCCCAAAAACGCTCCCATCACCACGCCAATGGCCAAATTAACACTTAGAGCTATCACTAGTTTGGGAGACAACATAAAGTTATTGTGGCGAAAACTTGAGTTGTTGTCCAGTTGAGTTATTTTTGCTGATGTTTACCATCTTTTTGATTTTTTGGATGCAAGACTAGGTTGTGCTGATTTCTTTCAAGTCGAGTTTTTTCAAGGGTAGCCTACTCATGTTTCAATCTGGCAATGGCATTTTGGATTTTATGCTGACGCTGACTATGTTGATTATTAAGCTTGGTGAAGTTAAATTGTGGGTAGAAGCTGGTGACGTAAGCTTTGGTTAAAATTTCTACCAAAATCGCTGGAGATATTCCCTGACAATGACCAGATAATATCTCAGCAGCTTTGACAAATTTTTTAAATCGCAAAGCAGTGGCGAATTCGGTGTATCGAGATAATCGAGAATTTTTTTCACACATAAATAATTTTACAAATTTAGCTTAATTTATGATTGGACTTAAAAAGTTTTTACCCGCCCAGCTTATAAGACCGGACGGGTAAAATTCAGGAAAGTTTTTTTAGAGCCAGGCGTCTGGCTCTAACAATCCCCATTCGGCAGAGGTCTTCTGCCGAGATTTTTAGAAGCCGG
>DOZC01000060.1:11543-11977 GCA_003518205.1 Minisyncoccota bacterium
CTTTTAAATCCCAAAAAAACCCGCCGGTTTGACTTGGCGGGTGGAGATTCTAAAAAAGAGTTTTTGAAGTTTATGTTAGATTTGTAACCACACCGCCAGAAAGCCTATAAATATTGGCCCAAACATGGAGTTGGCGGGTAATTACTGAAGCAAACATGTTGTTGATTATCATACCCAAGATTTAACTCAAGTCAACCCAAAGATTTATTGCTATACTACTCCTCATGCAGATACTTTCCCGAACTTTAATTAGTAGCACTTCAGAATTGGTGGGTCAAACAGTTAAGCTTCAGGGTTGGGTCAAAACTAAACGCGATCACGGTAAAATTACTTTTATCGATTTGCGAGACCGCAGCGGCGTAGTCCAGTGTGTGGGTTATCAATTGTTGGGTGAATTAACCACTGAAACGGTGGTGGAGGTGGTTGGTTTGGTT
>DOZC01000063.1:0-3561 GCA_003518205.1 Minisyncoccota bacterium
CGGCCATCGCGGTGACCCTGAGAATGTTGATTGACAGAACCAGAACCTTTAACGTGTGCCATATAATTTCCTTAAATTTATTTCAAAATTTTGTGAGTTGATTTTTGACTCTCTCCAGAAGATTGGGGAGGTTGCCAAGTCAAAACCACAATTTGTCGCTGAACCACAGCGGCTGGCCGAGCGTATTTGACCGGCGGATTAACTTGAAGAGTATAGCCCCAGACACTCAACTTGTCAATCAAGTTTAGCAGTGAAAACTCATGTCTTCCAGACTGAACCAAAGGCCAAACCATTACAACTCGAGCGCCAGGTTTTAATAATGAGATCCAATGTTTGAGTACTCCCAAATAAAGTTTTTCCAGACCCCGAAACATGTTTTTTAAAGCCACTGGCTGAGGTTTGGGTTTGCCCAAAAATGGCTCAGTCACAATGGTGTCAATTTGGTGAGTTAGATCTGGCCAAGTTACATGGGTGGCATCCGCAGTTTTGAGCTCGGCTGTGGCCACTCCGGTAGCAGTTTGAGGATAAATTTCAGGTAGCCAAGCCAAATTAGCCTCCGTTCCCATCACCGCTACTTGATCCAAATCTGAACCCATCACTTGCGCTCCCAACAAAACTCCTTCCAACAAAATCGTGCCACTGCCACAAAATGGATCATAAAGTCGAGCTGTGCGATTTTCACCCAAACCAATGTTAACCATCATTCGAGCCACTTTGGGAGGCAACATGCCTTTTTTGTGATCCGCATAGGGCTTTGAGCGATCGCGAATTGTCCAATCATCAATATCTTGAACGGCAATGGTTTTAGCTAAAGTCAAAGTTTCAGGAGTATGGATTAGATTGAGCTCGATGACGCGTTTCTGATGTAATAAAACTGCGGCTGATAAACCTTCCGGGCCAGTTTGATGCACAAACCTAGCTGATAAGCCCCGATCTTTTAATTCATTTTTAAGCTGTTGAGGTGAAAGCTGACCAACTTTTGAAGCTCCATATTCCATGAGACTAAACTCAGGTTTGGGCTGATGAGTCGCTAAATAATCTGCAACTTGAAGATAAAGTTCAGCTTGGGTTTTAACAGTCAAAGTTGTCTCGGCTTTAAGCACTTTAACTAGACCCCCAAGTTGATTCACTAATTGATCAGCCGAGGCGGCCTCAGTTTCAGACCAATCTATTTGGCTGAGCCGAGGAGATAAGTCCTTGAGACCAACTTGAGGATACACCGATTGCCACTCAAGCCGGGAAAGTTCGGGAGTTGTCCCAAAAACGAGATAATAAACTGACATTAGGCAGCAATCTTCGCCACAGTCAGAGTTGACTGCTGTTGCCGATGACCCTGGGTGCGGCGATACCGAGATTTGGATTTATATTTAAAAACTCGCAATTTTTCACCTTGGCCGTGAGATTCAACTTTGAGGGAAACTTTAGCGCCAGCCACCAGAGGTTGACCGATTTGACGCTGATCGCCATCCACTACTAATAATACCTCAGAAACTTCCAAAATCTTGCCTGGTTCAGTTTCAACTCGATCAACAATAACTTTATCGTTTTCACTGACTCGAAGTTGTTTACCTTGTAATTGGATGATGGCGTATTTTGACATGGGCTGGATTATATCATTACCTGATGTGAAGCACCAGCTTTTTTTGAGTTTCCCGACTTATAGCTTGAACTATCCCCAAACCCAAGGCCAAACCCAAAACTGAACTGCCTCCATATGACACAAAGGGGAGAGTAATTCCGGTAATTGGTAATAAACCTAGGTTCATGCCTAAATTGATGGCAGTTTGAATAAAAAGCCAAGTTCCAAAACTGACTAAAAACATTTTTTGGGCTAATTGAGTTTGAAGTAAAGCCAAGTGAAAAATCAAACCAAGCAAAGCAATGTAACAACCAATGATCACGGTAGTGCCGACAAATCCCAATTCCTCAGCCAAGGCTGAAAAAATAAAATCGGTTTGCCGCTCTGGTAAAAATCTCAAATGAGACTGAATTCCATACCCCAAACCTCGACCCCACAACTCTCCCGACCCAACAGCAATTAAAGCTTGTCGGGCATTATATTGAGCACTACTTTCAGTGGTAATTTCGGAAATCTCAGAACTGGGTTGCAAAAAACTCAAAATTCGATCTTTCTGATAAGGTTGAAAAACCACTTGCCAAGCCAGAGCCAGAGCAACCAAACTTAAGCCTCCCAATCCCAACCACCACTTAAAATTAATGGCATAAAAACTCAATAAAATCCCGGTTCCAGCCAAATAAACTACCAAGCTACCAAAATCAGGTTCTAGGCCAATTAAGACAGCTGGCAATAACCAAAGTCCCAGTAATTGAAGTAATTGAGACCAGCGATTTCGACGAAAAATCAAAAATTGATCGGGGGGAAACTTGGTAACTAAAAACAAACTCACAATTGGAACTGCCATTTGAGAGGGCTGAAAATTAAACCCAGCTCCCAACTCGAACCAACCCACTGTACCTCGAGTTTGAGTCCCGATAATTAATAGCCATCCCAAAATTAACTCTAATCCCCAATATAGCCACTGGCTCTGGCGTTGCAACCACAGAAAAGGTCGTTGACTCAGTCCCACTATCAACAAACCCCCCAAGCTTAATGCTAAGGTTTGTTTTAACACCAAATCAGGTGTCAAACTTTTGAGCATGACCAAACTCAATACTGCCAACCCCATAACTACTAAAGGCATTGCCCATGATCGCATATTTGCTCATTGTACGGATCAATCTAATTCTTGACTAGCGGGCGGCAACTAAAGCTAATTCGGAACCAATTTTAAGTTGTGAGTTGGTTTTACGCTCAATCTCAGTTTGCCAAACTTCTGGCCAAGCAGGCACGGTCACCACTGCCAACTCACCCGGCTTGAGACCGGCGGCCTTACGAAGGTTTTGAATCTGACGCATTAACTCTCGAGCTTCACCCTCAGCACGCAATTCTGGAGTCAGCTGAATATCAAACACCGGCGCTACCTCAGTCTCGACCTCAGTCTCAGCTTGAATTTGCCAAATGATGGTTTTGACGTTGAGTTCAGCCGCGATAATTGGTTCTAACTCAGCGGTTAGCTTTAGCGGTTTAGTCGTGGTTAAAGTGACTGAAGCCAAAGGCTGACGCAGTTTAACTCCGGCTAATTTTCGTTCACCATGGGCAGCTTCAACCAATTTCTTTACCACTGCCATTTCAAGATTTAAAGTTGAATTATAAAATTCTGGTGAAAATTTCGGCCAATCAGTTAAATGAATTGAACTGGATTCGTCCACTAAAGTTTGATGAACTAACTCAGAGAAAAAAGGTGCAATTGGGGCCATGAGTTGAGCTACGGTGTAGAGGGCGTAACCAAAAACTTGACTGGTTTCGATTTGAGTCGGATCTTTAATCCGATCACGACTGAGTCTTAAATACCAAGTGGAGAATTGGTTGACAAATTCGATTAATTCTCGACTGGCGCGAACTAAATCATAGGCCTCAAAATGAGCCGTGACGGATTTAATCAGTTCCTGGACCGCGCTTAACAACCATCGATCTAATGGATGAGTTGGCCAAGCCGACGG
>DOZC01000063.1:3607-5397 GCA_003518205.1 Minisyncoccota bacterium
CCAAGCCGACGGCAAAGTTATTGGTTGGTTGGGAGCGGCAAAAGTCTGATAAAACCCCAACACGTTCCACCAAATCACAAAAACTTTTCGTCTCAGATCAGCCACATCTTTTTCTAAGAAGTTCAAGTTTTCTGACTTCATCACCGGAGAGCTCATCAAATATAACCGCAAGCTATCCACTCCGTATTTTTCGATGAGTGCCATTGGATCAGGATAGTTTTTTTTGGACTTACTCATTTTGGTACCATCTTCAGCCAAAATAGTCCCAGTGGTTAAAACATGCTCAAATGGGGGCTGACCAAAAATTGCCACTGACAACACGTGCATGGTATAGAACCAAGCCCGCGTTTGAGCAATGTATTCGCTGACAAATTGGGCAGGATAGTTGGCCTCAAACTCAGCTTTGTTTTCAAAGGGATAGTGTTTGGCGGCAAACGGCATTGAGCCAGACTCGACCCAACAATCAAAAACTTCCAAAATTCGTTGGCCTTTAATAGTTTTAGCTTCATCCACCCAAACCTCAATTTCATCTAAAAACTCGCGATGAAGATCGGTTAGTTGAGTCAGTTTTTCTGGTGCAACCGCCCAAGTTTTTAATTCTGAGATCGAACCAATCACTCTCAATTGAGTTTGGCCAGCTGAATCAATCCCTTTCCAGATGGGCATCGGAGTACCCCAATAGCGCGATCGGGAAATATTCCAGTCCGGCGCATTTTCTAGTCCCTTGAGGAATCGACCATGTTTTAAATGAGCTGGATACCAGTGAATTTTTTCATTTTGATCGATGAGTTGAAGGCGTAACTGGGCAATGTCCACAAACCAAGCTGGCAGGGGAGCATAATAAAGTCTGGTGCTGCAGCGATAACAAGTGGCCACACTGTGAATGTGGGGTTGCTCATCATAGATTAGTCCTCGAGCAGCTAAATCCGCGTTCACTAAAGGATTGACGCTCAAAATTTCTTGGCCTGCCCATGGCACAACTTCTGGTTTGAGTTTCCCTTCAGCATCAACATGCTCCACTAATTGAACTCCATGGGCTAACATGACTCGATAGTCATCTTCGCCATAGATAGCTAAAGTCACCACTCCAGTACCTTCCTCGGCCGTGACAAATTCATCAGCAATGACAACTCCAATTTTTTCAGCGGCGGTTCGCTGAGTTGCAAAAAAATCATAGTGCGGTTCAAACTCCCAAGTGGTTAAATCCTGACCCTTAAACTTCTCCACAACTTCAAACATTGGTTGGGTTTTTAACTGACTCAACCGGCTTTCTGCCACCACATAAAACTCATCACCCTGTTTGACTTTAACGTAAGTTAGTTTAGGATTAACCGCCAAAGCCGGTGTAGCCAACTTATTCCACGGAGTGGTAGACCAAGCCAACAAATAAGTTTTGGTTTGATTTTTGACAGCATATTTATAAGTATTAGCTGGCTCAGTGACAGTTTGATAACTGTTATCCATGGCAATTTCAAAATTAGACAATGGTGTAGCACACCGAGGACAATACAAAATCACTTTTCGACCCTCATACACCAATCTTTTTTGGTAAAGTTGGCTAAAGCCCCACCAAACTGACTCCATAAAGTTCATATCCATGGTTTTGTAACTCTGACTGAAGTCTACCCATCGCCCCAATCGACCAATAATTCGTTCCCACTCACTGTCCAAACGCAGCACCTCACTCCGACAAGCCTGATTAAATTTATCGATTCCCAGAGCCTCAATGCCTTTTTTACCGTCCTTAATTTGAAGTTGTTGCTCAACCATGTTTTCAATTGGCAAACCAT
>DOZC01000074.1:0-3091 GCA_003518205.1 Minisyncoccota bacterium
ATTAAATTTTACTGATCAACCTGTAATTGTGGAGCGAGGGGAGCGGATTGTGCAGCTGATAGTTTTAGAGCGAGAACCAGTTGAGTTTGAATTAATAAAGAGCTTCGGGACACCCAACCGAGGTGGATTCGGAAGTACTGGCGCTAAATTATAGTCAGTTTTTTTTACCAGCGGAGTTGGAGGGCTAAAAAATTGGGAGCGATTCAACAAATATGTATTTCTAGGACTTGTGCTTAAATTTGTTTTTGAGATAATCAATACCCGCATGACCAGCGGGTTTTTTTATACCAGAAAGAGAGAATGAGCCAGAATTTAGAAGCTGTTACTTCAATTGTCGGCACTATCCCAGATATTAAAAAACCAGATCCAATAGGATCTGATTCGCTCACTATTATTCGTGCCGATGAGTCTGATCTTGCCCAACAGGATATTTTTTTTGAAAGATACTTGGCAGCTTTGAGACTTTTAGCTAGAGCTAGATCTGGCGTGCCTCTGATTTTACAAATTAACAGTTCACCGTCCCATCTGCCTAACACGGGCCAAGTTATTGCCGGCGAAATCCAGGAGGCAGTGGCCGAACTTCAGGCTGATAACTTAATAAAATTTTTGGTTGAATTATTTGATGTGCTTAATCCTGTAGTGGGATTGGAGTTGATTCAAAAACTTGGAATTGATCAGCGTCATGAAGTCATCGCTTATGTAAATGGTCAGGGCAATACCAGTCGGAGTTTTGAGGCGGCTCAGGAAATGGCAGTTAATTTATCACCTAACCTCGGGAGGCAGCGCCAAGAACTTATTAAGTTATATACTTTGTTGTTATCAGCTCTGAAGCATGCTCCGGCTCTTCCGACCACAGTTGATTTAATTCCGCTCATCATTCAAAAAATCCAAGATAATTTCAGAAATTATCCACCAGAGCTATTTACTTTGACTGATGATTCGGGAAAATTTCCTTCTCAGGAAGAGGCGGAACAAAAGTTTGATCACACGAATCGATGTCTCAAATGGTTACGTTCATTTGAGCCAGGGAGGTTGTTGCCGCCAGATTGGCGCAGTGTCAAACCTTTGATTTTGGCATTTCAATCTAGCGACGATTCTTTTCGCATGCTACAACAAGCATGGTTTGGACTGCATCCTGAACATAATAAAGTTTTGAAATTGACTGATGAGAAACTTGTTCAGTAGGATTTGAGCAATTGTAAAATGATTTAAGGAGCGCGATATAAAGTGACCGGGGTAGAAAAGTGAAATTATGTCAGCAAAAATTCAAGGTTATTTAATTACTTTCGAAGGTGGTGAAGGGGCTGGTAAAACTACTCAAGTGGCAAAACTCAAACAGCGATTTCAAACTTTAGGACGAGAAGTCGTGGTGTTGCGGGAGCCAGGGGGAACAGTAATTTCGGAGCAAATCAGAGATGTGGTTTTGGGCAAAAAAAATCTAGCCATGGCCGACACGACTGAGGTTTTACTATTTCAAGCTGCTAGAGCTCAAATTTATCAAGAATTAGTAATTCCGGCTCTCAAAGCCGGCAAGGTAGTTTTGATGGATCGATCTCGAGATAGCAGTGTGGTTTACCAAGGTATGGTGCGAGGTTTTGGCCGACGACTGATTGAACAATTGAATAATATTTCTACTCAAAAAACTGTGCCCAATTTAACTTTATTATTGGATGTGCCGGTGAAGATTGGGTTAAAACGTCGGCGAGACACGGGAGAGACAGATAGATTGGATAATCAGGCTCAAAGTTTTCATGATCAAGTTCGTCAAGCTTATCTAACTTTAGCCAAAGAAAATCATCTCCAGCGGTGGCAGGTGGTTGATGCCAGTCAGCCAGTTGAAAAAGTGGAGCAGGCTTTGTGGCAGATTATCGAAACTAAGTTAAAGTTGAGCTAATTTACCTATATGCTCAAACTTCCCAAAGCCATTCGTTTGCTGGTCGAAAAATTTGAGCGCTTACCAGGAATTGGGCCAAAATCAGCTCAACGATTGGTATTTTATCTACTGCATAACCCAGAATCAGAGCTCAGTGATTTCGCCGACAAACTTTTAGCCCTGAAACGGGAAACGGTTTTATGCAGTCAGTGTCATCAAATTGCCGAGCAAGATCCTTGCCCGATTTGTGCTGATTCTTCTCGAGATTTAACTCAACTTTGCGTGGTGGAACAACCCTTGGATTTATTAGCGCTGGAGCGTTCAGACCAATATCATGGTTTATATCATGTTTTGCATGGCTGTATCGCCCCTCTCAGTAATATTGGCCCCGATCAACTCTATCTGCGCGATATTTTAAAACGGCTCACTGGGGTGACAGAGTTAATTATGGCTACCAATCCCACCATGGAGGGCGAAGCCACTTCTATGTACATAACTCAACTGATTAGACAACAAAAACCAGAACTAATTGAACGACTCAAGATTACTCGCATCGGCCATGGTTTACCCATTGGAGCTGACATCGAGTATGCCGATGGCATTACCTTAGCGAGAGCTCTTGAAGGCAGGCGTAACATTTAGTCCCAATCAGCCGCATTTTCTTCGACTTGAGCCGAAGTAAGCTTCATGTTATGGTGAGGGAAGATGATTGTGATTGCCCAATCTGTTTTGATTAACCGCTGTGACTAAAATAGTCGGCGGTTTTTTTGGAGTATTAATTTTGCAGTTCAATGTGAAATTGAGCTAGAAGGGATTTTGATGCAAGTTTTAGTGGAAGGCAAAAAACTCACCATTACGGTAGCGCTACGGAATTTTGTAAAACAGCAAGCTGGAAAATTTGAAACCTTGGGACTACGAGTGCGTCAAGTTCGAGTCTTTTTGGAAACAGTGACTAGAAAAACTGGCGAAGCCAACCGTTCAGAAGTCAAATTTAAAGTTGAGTTGCCTGGTAAAGATGTGATTGTTGAAAAAAAAGGTCAAGATATGTATGCGGCCATTGTGGCCGCCACCGAGCGAGTTAAATTTCAACTTCAAAAACTGAAACAGAAACATTTAGAGCGACGCCAGGGGAAAGCGAAGTAATTTTGACTTAATAACGACCGAGAGCGCTTGCTTTTTAAACTCCACAGCCGCTATGCTGGATGAGTATGACAGACG
>DOZC01000074.1:3139-11420 GCA_003518205.1 Minisyncoccota bacterium
GGATGAGTATGACAGACGATAATTCTTCGACCGCTAATCAAGTTTCAACTAACGATCAAGTTTCGGCTCAGAATCAAACTAATCCGCTAGATGCACTTGAGGCGATTTTACAGCAGGCTAAAGCCAAAGCTGGAGCTGCCGATACTGGAACAGGCACTGATAGTACTGCTAAAACTTTAGCAGCCACAACTGAGGCTGAAGCCGAGGCCGAGACTGCTCGTAAACAAGCTGAGTTTGCTGTCCAACAATCTGAGCAACATCAGCGTGATGCTGAAGCTTTAAAGCTGAAGTTATCTGAACTCCAACAAGTGGCTCAAACTCCAGAAGAACAAGCCAGATTGTCACAAAATGCGGCAGCCAAAGTAGAATCGACTGCCCAAGCTCAACAACGGGACGAATATTTAATTCATCAACTTGGTCACACCAAGATATAACTATGCTTGATTTCGGTGGCTCTGAGGGCGGTAGTCCTCAAATGATGCAGGCTCTTCAAGCTCAGCAGCAGGCTAAATCTGCCGCATCATCAATGGCTCTAGGCGGCGCTGGTGGTGCCGGTAGTTCCAGTCCAGCTGGTCAAATGCCCGGCCTCGGTGGTTTGAGCGGCGCTGGAAGCTTGAGCGGTGCTGGAGGTGTTGGCGGATCCAGTAGTCACCAGGCTCCGCAACGGCCACCAGCTCCACCCAGGGAAGTTGGGACATTTTCGGAAGAGTTAGTACAGCGGCCAATTCAGGATATTGGGACTGAAATTTCTAATTGGTTTGATCTCAATTTAATTTTAGGAATCAACACTCAAGAACCGCCGGAAGTTCAACAAAAACGGACTGAACTTCATGGCCGCTATCAAAAACTGACTGGCGAACAACAACAATATGTTCAGGCCAGAATCCAGCGGGAAACCCAGCGAAAACAGCGCTTAGCTCAAGAAGATCAGCTAGCTGATGAGCAAAAACAGACTGAACAGGCCAATCAAAATTTGGCCACTCCTAGTAGCCCTCAAAAAGGCCCTATCGGTCCTGGCGGCCAGGGCAGCAATAAGAGTCGCTCTCAAATGATGACTAACGTGGTAAATCAAAATCGTCAAAGTTTCAACAAACTCCAGAGTTCAGGATAAAGTGAATGGTACAATTGGCTCATGCAAGTTTTCTCGCCACTGGCTCAATTAACAGCAGATTTTCTTCAAAGTCAGGCCGGTCAGGATTTTTTACCAGAGTTGACTTCGCTACAAACCGTCGTCGAAAACAATCTCGGTCATGATCATCAGTCAGTTTTTGATCATACGGTAGCGGTGATGAGAGCTTTAGAAGTTAATTTGCCTGGTGAGTTTTTATCAGCCACTAATCAACTAAAATTTCAGAATTATTTCCAGCAAAAAATTACTCAACATTCTCGAGCCGATTTAATGCGACTGGCGGTGTTGGTTCATGATTTAACCAAAGGAGAAACTTTAGTAACTCAATCTGATGGTGTCACTAGTTGCCCAGCTCATGAAATTTTGGCCGCTGCCAGGGTGGTGGAGTTTCAAGATCGCTTTGAGTTAGATCAAACTGAAGTTGAGTGGACGCAACAAGTGGTTAGACTTCACGGTGGACCTCACGGTTTGTTAGAACTTGGCTTAGCTAAACCAAATCAGCAAGCTGAAATTTTGCACCAGTTTGTCATTGGGGTTGACCACCAAGCAATTGAGCTATTACTGATGGTACTGGCCGATCTTCAAGGAGCTGATTTTGCCAAAATTGCCCCAACCGAATTCTCGGCTAAAACCAATTTGTGTCAAAACTGGCTGCAACAGTTGGTGGACAAACAGTGTAAATTTTTATGAAACTTTACAATACTTTAACCAAAAAAATCGAGGCCATCGTCCCAATTCACGAGCGACATTTGGGACTTTATGCTTGTGGTGTGACGGTTTACGACTACGCTCATTTGGGACATTTACGCAAATATGTTATGGATGATGTGTTAGTGCGAGCCTTAAGACAGGAAGGCTTTGAGGTCAAGTTTGTTCAAAATGTGACTGATGTGGGACATTTGGCCTCAGATGCGGATACCGGTGAAGATAAGCTTGAAAAAGGCGCCAAAAAATATGGTCAAACTGTCTGGGATGTGGCCCAAAAATTTGAAACCTATTTTTTTTACTCGATGGATTTGATGGGAAATATCAGGCCAGATTTGAGCTGCCGAGCCACCGATCATATTCAAAGTCAGTTGGAATTAGTGCTAAAACTCGAGAAAAAAGGCTTCACCTATGTGATTCCTGGCGATGGGGTTTATTTTGATATTAGTAAGTTTCCCGATTATGGCCAAATGGCTGGCCTTGACGTTGATAACCAACTCAGTGGATCTAGGGTGGCTGTGGTGGCCGGCAAACGTCAACCGGCGGACTTTGCGGTGTGGAAGTTTGAAAAACCTGGCGAAAATCGCGCCATGGTTTGGCCAAGCCCATGGGCCGAGCGGAGTTTTCCAGGTTGGCACATTGAATGTTCAGCCATGAGTATGGAACACCTTGGAGCACAATTCGAGATTCATACCGGCGGAATTGATCACATTCCAGTTCATCACACTAATGAAATTGCTCAGGCTGAAGCGGCATCAGGCAAAAAACCGTTTGTGAAATATTGGGTGCATCATAATTTTTTACAAGTTAATGGTGAAAAAATGAGTAAGTCACTCGGAAATTTTTATACCATTGACGATATTCTGAAGCGAGGTTTTGTTCCTCAAGCTTTGAGATTGTTGTTTTTAGGATCACACTATCGATCGCAACTCAATTTTACTTGGGAAAGTTTGCAGGCGGCACAGACGGCTTGGGAACGATTGAGTCAGCAAGTTAAAATGATTCATCAAGCTGTCACTGAGCGGCGAGACCGACTCCAACCAGCCGCTGAAGCGGTGGAAACTTTGCCAGAATACCGCAATTTTTTCAAAGCCATTCAAACTGATCTCGATACCCCTCAAGCCATGAATCTGGTTTGGGCAGTATTAAAGTCAGCGATTTTGTCACCTCAAGAACAATATCGGTTATTATTGGAATTTGATCAAGTTTTAGGTTTGGGTTTGGCCAAATTAGAATTGAGTCCCGCTCAACTAGCTCGATCCGGTCGAGTTGATCTCAAAGCTTTACCTCCCCAACAGTCCCAAACTTTACAGCAGTTGCTTTCCGACCGAGTGGTAGCTCGCCGTCACCAGGATTGGGCGAAATCTGACGCTTTGCGAGACCAGGTGAATCAATTGGGGATGCAACTAGTGGATCAAACCGATGGCTCTCAGGAACTTCGCTGGTTAAGCCAAACTCCAGAATCCCAGACTTAAATGCTCCGTGTTCCCGAAGCGAAAAAAAATTGTTAGTGGTGACGATCAGGTGATCAAGTAACTCAATTCCCAAAAGTTCTCCAGCAGCTTCCATCTTTAAAGTTAACTTTAAATCATCATCACTGGGCTCGACTGACCCAGATGGATGATTGTGGATTAAAATTACCCCCGCTGCCGGTAGTTTCATGGCCGGATAAAAAATGCTGGTTGGTTCAAGAAAAGCAAAATTACTTCCGCCAATAGCGATGAGTTGCTGATCTAAAAGTTTCTGTTGGCCATCAAGATAGAGAGCTAAAACGTATTCTTTAACTCGATGACGAAATTGCCCAGCGAGTAAGAAGGCTTTTTCTGGATGATTTATTTTGAGCTCTAAAGCCGGATTTTGAAGTCTTCGGCCCAATTCTATAGCGGCATAAAGACTACTGGCTTTGGCCAACCCCAAACCAGCTTGATTTTCCAACCAATGAAATTTTGAAACTGAGAGGGAAGTTAGAGCAGGATGTTGTTTGTGCCAGGATTGAACTGCCATCCAAGTTTGGTGAGCTAATTTTGGGAGGGGAGTTTGAGTAGTGCCGCTGCGAAGAATCAAAGCAATCAGTTCTATCTCGGTAAGATTGGCAATGCCAAATTTCAAAAATTTTTCTCTAGGCAGATATCGAAATCGAGATTTTGAGGCTGGAGTTTGTGACTTGATTTTCAACATCAAAACTCTAGTATAATGAGAGAAGCTGACATGAAGCTGAACCGCTGAAAGACTTATTTGGTCAGAAGCCGCCGCAATATGGCTTGCCATTCAGATTGACTGGTTTGGGAGTGAATGATGGCAAACTTACCCGCCCAACTAGTTAGCGGAAAACTGGCGTGGTGAGCGGCCAAATCGAGACTGAAGATTACGGGGATGAGTTGAGTGGTTGAGGCTTCCTTGACAGCTGTTAAAAAATCAAGGATTTTGGTGGCGCTAAGTTGGGTACTAATAACCACCAAGCTGAATGGGCTGTCGATTAAAAGCCGCTTGAGTTCAAGGGGGGAGTGGGTTGGAGTAATCCTGGTGTTTTGCCCACCCAGATCAAGTAACCAAGCTGGTGAAGTGGAACCAGAATCAACGACAATGATGGTGGGTGCCTCTGACATATAAAATAAATTATCTAACTAAAAAAGAGTTTACTCTATTCAAAATAGACACGCAATGTCAAAAATTATGATTTCCTCAATCCCCATCACTTTCTCCACCACATCAGTTTCGCCAAATTGGCAAGCAACTTTGGCTACCAGAATCAAAACTGCCAGGCAGGAACTTCAGTTGTCTCAAAAAGAATTGGGTCAGAAATTAAGGCTTTCAGACAAAGCGGTCAGTGCTTATGAGGTAGGGCGGGCAGTCCCAACCATTGAAACCTTAATTCACTTAAGTCAACTGGTCTATAAACCGATTGGTTATTTTTTTGAACAGCAATCAGTTGATTTGGAGTTGCAAATTAAACTCAAGCAAATCGAAAAAGAACTACTTGAAGCCAAGCGGAGTTTAATTCGTCGCAACTCAACTAAATAAAGTTGAAATTAATTTTGAACTGCCAAAATCTCCATCAAGCGAGCGTAAAATCGCAGATTATGTTGAGTGGCCAATTTAAATGCCAGCCCTTCTTTGACTTTAAATAAATGATGGAGATAAGCTCGAGAATATGTTTGACAAGTGGGACAGTCACAATGGCGATCCAGCGGCGATTCGTCCTGAGCATAAACTCCGCGATTGATATAAAGCGATTGCACCCAAGGATTAGTTTCTGCTTCAAGTTGTTGTAGCTCGTTGGCAGTTTTTGGTAGTTTTATCAGAGATTCAGCCCAAATATAAAGCCGATGATGTCGAGCATCTCTAGTGGGCAAGACGCAATCAAACAGTCGATAGCCCATCCCAAACAGTCTCACAATATTTTGAGGTGTGCCGACTCCCAGAGCAAATCGCAAAAAAGGCTCCGGAGTAAGTTGAGCATTTAACTCGCAAAATTCGTAATCAAACTTGCCTTCTGCCGTAAATGGCCAACCTCCCAAACCATAAGCATCAAAACCAATTTCCAGCAAAGCTTCAGCGCTTTGGCGGCGCCATTCCAGATGATTGTGGCCTTGAATTGGAGCCAAGAGTCGGGGACGCTTGGGATCGTCCCAGCCAGAAAAGCCAGCAATCTCAAGTTGGCGTTCAAACTCAACTTTGGAACGCGCAGCCCAATTAGTAGTTCGGATGACGCTTTCTGCCAGACGTTTGGCATCGGCTGTGGGTGGAGTAAAATCATCCAGACAGATCATCACATCGCTGCCGATTTGAAACTGAATTTTTATGGAGTCTTCGGGAGTAAATAAGGTTTTGTGTTGTTGATTGGGACCAGAATACCCAACCACTCCCTCAGCTACAATTCGACCGAGACGAGGATTTTTTTGAATCAGTGAAAATAGTTGAAATCCACCAGAATCAGACACGACTAGCCCCGGCCATCGCATGAAATTTTTAATGCCTTGAAAACGATTTAAAACCTCAGTACCAGGTTGAGTTTTGAGGTGGTAGGTATTGACTACGACACCCTTAATCCCTAAGTTAGCAACTTCTTGACTAGTGAGATGGCGAACTACTCCTAAAGTGGCATCGGGTAAATATTGAGGCAATTGATGTGATTTACCTCGAGCGGTAAATTGAGTCGGTGGGGTGGAGCGAAGCATAGAAATCTGGGCCTGATTGTATCATTGCTAAGTTTGGGAATGGCTGGTGCTATGAGCCCGATTTACCAGCTGAGGGTGCCAAACTGTAACCTCGGGTGTTTGATTAATTAATCGATTCACGACTTCAACACCCTGCATGAAAGTGTGATCCATGTTGGAAACTTCATATTTCCAGGCTCCGAATCTGCCGCGAGAGTAAATCTGATAAGCTTCTAAAGCTTTCAAAGTGCCATCTAGTACGGTCTCTCGAGCTAGAGTTGGGGTGGGATAGCCTAATAAGGCAGTGTGATGCCAAGTGCTGACGATTTGGTCAGTCTTGGTAATTAGGTGAGCTCGAATCAGGCCAGCAATCACTGCTGCTATCAAAGCTGAGTTAGCAATTTGACCGGTTTGAGATATAAATTTAGGTTTGAGGGGTGATTCAGAAACTTCGCACATCAATGACCACTGTTTTCCGGGATGGGGCACATTGGCGGGAGCATAGTTAGAGAAGACCGTAACTCGAAAAAATGGTAACTCTGGTTCTGGGTAATAAATCCAACATTTAGTGATCAATTCCGGTCGGGGTTGACCGGTTAAACCAATACCTACCACATGGACAGCGCAGGAAAATAAAGCCTTTTTAGTTTTAGTGATGGCGGGTGAGGTCAAAGCCGGGGGGCGATGAGTCGGGAACTTGGTGTGAGTTAGCAGGGAAGTGAGCGGGAGAGTGCTGATTAAATGTTGATAGCGAATGACTTTTCCAGACTGCAAAGTTACAGTTTGAGCTTTGATATCCAAACCAATGACTGTTTGATGATAGTGAAATTTCCGGGGAGGGAGTTTGGCTGCAATGGTTTGCCATAGAGCACCAGTTCCTCCGCGAGCTGGAAAATAAAAAACTTGGTTGGGACCCCACGCCACATCATCTTGAGCCAGAATTAAGTTTTTCAGCCAGCGAATTATGTTAGGTGCTGAAACTCGGTCTCCCACCCACGATGAATTCATTTTTTTAAGTGGATATGCCCACATTTTTCTGTTGTATGGAAACAAAAAATGTTCAGCAATGCCTGAGCCAAATCGATCTAAAATCCAGTTCTGAAACGATCGGTTTTGGGTTTTTAAGTCTCGTCGCTGAAGTGAGCCATAGGTCAATTTCAGCAATCCCATCACACAGTCCCATTGAGTTTTTTTGGTCAAACGATGAAGGTTATTTTGAAAAGGATAGGGAACAAATCGACCTTCCAGCCATACCCAAGCCTCTCGTTGATGCTTGAGGGCAGTTTTGCCGATGGCAGAGTGAAAGACTTTATCAAAATAGGCATAGTGGGAGTGAACCACATGCCCGCCCACATCCCAAACAAAACCTTGAGAATCTACAAAAGAACTGGCTAAGCCACCCGGAGTAGCTTGTTTTTCCAAGACCAGCCAATCAGTTTCACCCAATTCATTTAACCGATGGGCTGCTCCCAGACCACATGGTCCGGCTCCTAAAATTAGGTATTTGATTAACTTAGGGTTAGATACCGCTGACATCATCCTCGTTGATTTCTTGAGGCAGAGTAGCTGGGTTAAAGTTCAGATTTTGATTTAGATCCATAAAATTAACTGTAGCTGGAGCCACAAAATTGGCATCAGGAATATCTTTCATTTGGCAATCAATGCGATAGTTGCCATCAGTTTCAAATTTACTCAGGGGATTAATATCATCCACCTGGGTGGGAGAAGTCTCGGAAGTTTCGGTCGGACTAGTGCCAGTTGGAATGGCATTTTTAAATTTAATCCCAGTGGTGGCGCCTTCTTCCCAAATATACGTATAGTCAAGATTGGTGAGCAAAAATCCAATTTTTTTAGTAACTGTAGCCGGGGCGGTGGCATCAGTTTCAACTGGTTGAGCTCTCGATGAACTAAAATCCTTGCCTTTCATGAGAAAGTTTTTGCCTTTAACTTGAATTTCAATAGGGCTGGCGTCCGCAATACTCGTATCGACGATGGTACACTCACCGGATTTTCCAGAAGCTACGATGGCTGAAAATTTTACCACATTGGCGGCCAAATCAAGTTTATTTTGAGGGGCGGTTGAGTCACTGGAGGATTTTAAAAAATTTGGTATCAGGCTACATCCCGCCAAACTTAAGCCAGCCAGACTAACTATTAAACTTGAAGTTGCAAAGCGGCGAAGTTTCATAAGGAGGCTTTCAAAACTATAAATAGTAACCACAGTATACAATACAGGTATGTCTCTCTCTATCGGCATCGTGGGTTTGCCCAACGTAGGTAAATCAACTTT
>DOZC01000074.1:11685-23908 GCA_003518205.1 Minisyncoccota bacterium
TTTAAAACCCCGCCACTGTTGAATTTGTCGATATTGCTGGTTTGGTCAAAGGGGCAGCGGAGGGAGCGGGGTTGGGCAATAAATTTTTGGCAAATATTCGAGAAACTAGCGCCATCTGCCACGTTTTGCGAGTTTTCACTGATAGTCAAGTTTTACGAGAGGGCTCAGTTTCGCCAGTCGAAGATTTGGCAATTATTCGAACTGAACTTCAATTAGCTGATTTAGTAACTCTCGAAAAACAAACTTTACCTAAGACAACCAAAGATCGAAAGGTATTGGAGCGGTGGAAAATGATTCAGGAGTTTCATCAAATGGTTGCTGCTGGCCAACAAGCTAGCGAATTATTAAAGCAGACTCACGATCCAGATTTAGCTCAACAAGTGGCCAAAGAACTGTGTTTATTGACAGCCAAACCTGAAATTTTTGTTTTAAATGTTGACGAAGCTTGGGTAGCTCAAACGGACAAATTAATTGCTGAATTTGCTCCCCAGCTTGGGGTGGTGCCACATCAGGTTGTGGTAATCAGCGCTCAAATTGAGAGTGAAATTGCTACTTTAACTACCCAAGATCAACAACTTTATTTAGCCGATTTAGGTTTAAACCAGAGTGGTTTAGAACGATTGGCGGCGGTAGCTTACAAAACTTTGAAGCTTCAAAGTTTTCTCACGGCTGGTCAATTGGAGGTTAGGGCTTGGACCATCGCTCAAGGCACTAAAGCTCCTCAGGCGGCAGCGGTGATTCATACTGATTTCGAAAAAAACTTTATCAAGGCAAAGATCGCCAACTATGCAGATTTTGTGGCTTGTCAGGGTTGGGCTGGTGTTCGTGAGGCTGGCAAACAACGCTTGGAGGGTAAAGATTATGCCATGCAAGAGGGTGATGTGGTGGAGTTTATGAGAAAGACTTAACTGGCTTTGTGTCGTGGAAAGTTTGGTAAAATTTTCACCTGTAGTCAATTTTACTCAAGTCATTTATAATGCGCCCATAGGTTGCTGCCAGAGATGACTTTGGCTCCAAATTAAGCCACCAGAAAGAAAAACTGCATGTCAAAAGACATTTCGCTAGCTCATCAATACGAACTGACTTTTTTAGTACCTCCTGGTTATACTGAAACCGAACTCGACACCATCAAAAAAGAGGTGGAAACTTTGGTCAAAAAACACGCCGGTAAAATCGAGAAACAAGAGGATTGGGGTAAAAAACCTTTGGCATATAAAATCAAAAAAACTGGCAAAATTATTGAAGAAGCCAATTATTTTTATTTCGAAATCAGTTTTGATCCTGCCAAGGCTCAGGCTTTCGAGCGCGATCTTTACTTGGTAACTAAAGTTTTACGTCATTTATTTGTGATTGCTGATAGCAACGAAACCACAGTTTCCACGATGGTGGTTCCGGAGACTCAAAACTAAAAGGATCACGGTTTGTGTCAGATTACTCTGTTACTTTAATTGATAATACCAACGACGATCTGAGTCTCTCAGAGAAAGGACCTCATGTCCGTACGATCATTAAATAAAGTCATGTTGATTGGGAATCTCACTCGAGACCCCAATTTAAGATTTACTCCTACTGGCACTGCAGTTTGTTCGTTTGGTATTGCTACTAACAGAGCTTGGACTCCTAGTGACGGTGGCGAAAAACAAGAACGAGTGGACTTTCACAACATTGTTTCTTGGGCCAAGTTGGCTGAAATTTGTGGTCAGCTGCTTCACAAGGGCGATAAAGTTTATTTGGAAGGTAGGATTCAAACTCGGGACTGGAAGACTGAGGAAGGTGTTGAAAAGAGAATCACTGAAATCATTATTGATAATATGATGTTGTTATCAAACGGTCGCGGTGGAGCTATGGGTGGAAATGATCAAGATGGAGCCGGAGAAGACCTGGGTCAAACTGCCCCAACTCCAGTTTCAGCCACTACCACTCGAGCTAAAACCAAACCCGCTGCCAAAACCGATAATGAGGTTGAAGTAGTTGAAGATGTCTCTGACGACATCCCTTTTTAGAACTCGAAGCGGGTAGTGGTTTGGGAGATTTTTTCCAAACCACTACCAGCTGTAAAAAATAGTAGTAATTGTAATAATTAGCACATACTGCTTGGACCGATAGATCCAAGCTGCCGCAAAAAATAGCGGCGAACCAAGGTAATGTTATGCAAAAACCTAAACGCACCGGGAGAACCACCACTAGAGCTCCTAAAGCCGATAAGAACTTGACCTTTTCATATAAAAGATCGGGTGAGTTGCGTCATTTTATAACTGAACAAGGCTCGATTTTGCCCCGGATTAAAACAGGCTTGTCTCAGAAACAACAGCGTCGGTTGGCTGTAGCTGTCAAAAGAGCTCGCCATTTGGCGCTCTTGCCATTTACTCAAACTGTCTAAGACTGACTCATCATTCTAATTCGCTGGTGGTTTCAGAATCACTCTTGGCTTACAATTAGATTTCTATGATTTCTATAAGACTACGGTTGTCGACTATCACTACAGTTGTAACCTCTATTTTGTTAATTTCACTGGGATTAGTCATGGGATTCAGAGTTGGTAGGACTGGGAGTTTGCCGTTTGGACTCAAGTTGGCCACAGTAGACGCCTGGCTGGCCAAAACTCCACTGACTTCATTATCTCGATTAACCGGAACCCCAGAGCCACCTAAAACTTTAAGCCATGAGCCGGTTAATTTTGACATTTTTTGGGAAGTGTGGGGTTTACTGGAGCAAGATTTTCTAGAAACCGACAAACTCGATGCCGCTAAAATGGTGGACGGAGCCATTGATGGTCTAACCAGCTCACTCGAAGACCCCTACACCACTTATTTGCCTCCCAATGACAATCAGCGCAGTAGTGAAGATTTGGCTGGGAGTTTTTATGGAGTGGGAATTGAGTTGGGGTACATTGAAAACACTCTGGCGGCCGTGGCTCCTCTCAAGGACAGTCCGGCTGCTAAAGCCGGAGTTTTGGCGGGAGATTTAATTTTGCATGTCAAAGATGACTCTCAAAAATTTGATAGTGACACTGCGGGTTGGAGTTTAAATGAAGCTGTAGATCACATTCGGGGTAAAAAAGGCACCATAGTAGTCCTAACAGTGCTGCGCAAAGAAGCTAATAATAATCAACCATTCGAAATTCCAATCCAACGTGACGAAATTATTGTTAAATCAGTCACGCTTGAGTTTGTAACACAAGGTGGTAAACGAGTGGCTCATTTAACCTTGTCGAAATTTGGAGAACGAACTCAAGAGGAATGGAATCAGGCGGTCACCGAAATTCTCAACGATCGGACTAACATTAGAGGGATTGTGTTGGACCTGCGCAATAATCCTGGGGGTTTCTTTGATACTTCTATCGAAATTGCCAGCGATTTTGTCAAGAAAGATATTATTGTGAGCCAACAGGGCAAACAAAAATCTGAGGATTATTTAAGTTCTGGTAAATATCGATTGGGAGGAATTCCTCTGGTGGTACTAGTCAATCGAGGCAGCGCTTCGGCAGCAGAAATTGTGGCTGGTGCCTTGCGAGACGATCTTCAGACTAAGATGGTGGGAGAAAAAACTTTTGGCAAAGGCACTGTTCAAGATCGACGCGAATTGTCCAACGGCGGCGGCTTACACATCACTATCGGTCGCTGGCTGTTACCAAAAGGGGGCTGGATTCATAAAGAAGGAATTCCAGTTGATGTTGAAATCAAAGACAATCCTGATACCAAAGAAGACGAGGTTTTACTCAAGGGAATTGAACTGCTGTAACCGTTTCTAGTAGTGATCACCTCAATCTAAAGAGGGAAAATTATTTAACCTGTTTGGCGTAACTTCGCTGATCAGCCTGTAAAGCCGTGAGTTTAACTGAGGCCACCAGGCTTAAAATCATCACTAAGCCAAAAGCTAAAGTAAAGAAAACGTACCAACCGAAGCGATCTGGAGTGCGATTTGAATGATGTTTCATAACTTTAGTATGCCCGAGGAATTAAAAGAGTGCAAGTCTATTTGAGTTATTGTTATTTGAGTTATTCTGAGCTTGGGCTTTGGTTGAGTTGAGTTCTGACAGTCAGCAATAAATCGGTTAGTTCACCTTCAATAATTCTTTCCAAACTGTACCAGGATTGATTGATGCGATGGTCAGTGACGCGATTTTGGGGAAAGTTAAAGGTGCGAATTTTCTCAGCTCGGAGATTTCGACCAATAGCACTTCTGGCTTGATTGGTGGCAGTCAGTCGTTTTTCCTCTTCGATTTCCCAGAGCTTGGAGCGCAAAATTTCCAGGGCAATGTCTTTATTTTGAGTTTGTTTTCGTTCCTGCCTGGCTTTAACCACAATTCCAGTGGGTCGATGAGTTAGTTCCACGGCACTGTTAACTTTGTTGACATTTTGGCCACCAGCCCCGCCAGCTCTGGTAAAATGCCACTCTAAATCATCTTCTCGGATCACAATGGCCCGGGCGCTAATTTCCGGCAAAACTGCCACTGATGCAGTCGAGGTATGAATTCGTCCTTGAGCTTCTGTTGAAGGCACACGTTGAACTCTGTGAACACCAGATTCATATTTGAAGAGTTCAAAAGGATAAAACTGCCAAATTTCTGGTTCTGAAGTTTGGCCTTCAGAATTTTTCCAGGTTAGATCAGTCCGACCAGAGATTTTTATCACGTCATCATCAATATATTCAGCCTTGAGACCAACTATTTCAACATAACGCAAATACATTCGCAGCAAGTCCTGAGCCCAGATTTTGGCTTCATCACCACCTGTGCCGCCCCGAACCTCGAGAATGGCTTTAGATGTGGAGGTTTCAACTCCTTCAGATTCGGCTCCAGCCTCATTTTTTAAAAAGGCTTCAGCCATGATCTCTAGTTGAGCTTTTTCAGCCTCCAACCGAGCAATTTCTGGAATGGCCAGCTCTTTCAATTCAGAATCACTTAGCAGAGCTTGATTTTGATTAATTTGGGTTAAAAGATACTCAATTTGAGCTTGGTAGGGGTTAAAAGTCGAGGACATACAAAGTTGAGCCATTAAGTTGGCTGGTGTCATTATACTCAATATCTTCAAAAAACCAGGTCGTGTGGCCCGAGGTAGAAGTGATTGATTGACAGTTGAGCTATTTAGCTTGAGCTACAGGAGAAGAATCGGAAGTTTTGGCAAAACTGGCAGCTTGACGTCGCAAGTTGTTTTGTTGTTCGCGCAAAATGTCTTGATATGATTTAGCTGGACCTTTGTTGACCAGTTGTTTGGCAGCTTTTAGAGCTTTAACTTGTTTGTTTTGTTCGGCAGCTTTCATTTTTTGCACAAACCGATCAACTCGACCCTGTCGATCCACAAATTTCATTTCACCAGTAAAGAAAGGATGACAAGCACCGCAAATATCAACTTTAAGAGTTGGTGAAATTGAACCAGTGACAAAAGTGTTGCCACAACCACAGGTGACGACACAGTCATGATGCCATTGAGGGTGAATACCAGTTTTCATACAAAGTCCTTAAAAGTTCCAAGTCCGAGCTGTGATTATAACATGTCAAACTATTTTTTTCGTTGACTTTTTTGGCGTCGGCGAGTTTCTGCCAAAATTACTCCCAAAACAATTAAACCGAGGGAGATCATTTGACTTAAGTTGATTTTTTCGCCCAACCACAGTACTCCCAAAGGCAAATAAACTAACGGTTCTAGATACCAGAAAACACTGGCTTCAGAGGCTTCAATGCCATTTTGACCTTTAATATAGGCGGTAAGACCAATTATTGAACCAAATATGGCCATATAAAGGCTAGCCAAAATTACCGCTGGTTGGTGCCAGTCTTGCCAAATTGCTTGCCAAAACAAACCTGGTTGCCAGTTTATTTCTGCCAAACTCAGAACCAGAAAGGAAAGGCAGCCGATCCAAAAACTAATTCCAGCCACAAATAACTTGGGCCAGTGACGATAGTATTTTTTAGCCAGGACAAAATAAGCCGCAGTGGTTAAATTTTGACCAATGACAAAAAGGTTACCAGCTAGGGAAAAATTTTGATTTAGACCCGAACGTTGCCACAAGGGCATCAGAATTAGGCCAAGAGTTCCTAAAAGTGCCAGCCCCAACCCCCACCACTCATGGCGTTCTTGTTTTTCGCGTAAAAACCAAATTCCTCCCAAGGTGATGAAAATTGGAGTAGTGGTGGTAATTAAACTGGCCTCGATAGCGCTGGTTTGATTTAGGCCAGTGTAAAGCAGCGCCAAAGTTAAAGTCAGGCCGATTAATTCCAGTTGAGTGATGGTTTGCAGAGTTTGAATTTTGTGCTTGATTTGATGCCAATAGTGCCAAATAAAGCCTACTGAAAGTAAGCTGGCAATGGCATATCGGTAAAGTAAAAACCGAAATGGCGTGGTGTATTCCAGAGCGGGTTTAACCACGATCAAAGCTGCTCCCCAACATATGGCATTAACTAACAAAAATCCATATGAGACCCAGCGGGGTTGAATCCGAGTCTGAGCCTGAGATCGATTTTTGGGTCGGGCAGACGAACGAGACACCATAATTAGATTGATGACTGAGTAATTTGACTTACGGCTGCTTCAAGAGTTAGGCTAGTTTGGGCACCGGTTTTAAGATTTTTTAAACTCACTTGGTTTTGACTAGCTTCGGTTTCACCAATGATAATGGCCCAAGGAATTTGTTTGGTGTCGGCATATTTAAATTGTTTACTGAGTTTATCTGGACTGGGAAAAATTTCGGTTCGCAGACCAGTGGCTCTCAAAACCCGAGCAGCGATTAAAGCCGGTTGAGTTAGAGCAGCATCAAAAATTGTCACTAGTACCTGAGTAGCTAAAGTATTTTCAGTTCCTAGGTTTTTAGCTTTCACGGCTTCAACGATACGATCAAATCCTAAGCCAAAACCAACCGCGGGAATATCTGGTCCTCCCAGTTGGGAGATTAAATGGTCGTAGCGCCCACCACCTCCCAGCGATCCAAACTCAGATTCCGCTAAATTGATTTCGAAAATCATACCAGTGTAATAATCCAAGCCCCGAGCTAAACTCGGGGTAAATTTTAACTTTTCAGCTGGCACTCCCAAGCTGATAGTTTTTTGAACAATATCACTTAAATTATCTGATATAGCAGCTTTTCCTAATTCGGCAATTACGCTGGTGGCGGCAGTAGTTTCGAGACCCTTGGCGATTAACTCGGCAATGACGGTTTCGGGGGAAACTTTGTCAAGTTTATCGATGGATTGAATGATGGAACTGATTGAAACTAATGAGGTGGCAAAGGGAGATAGAACGGCAAAGAGACTCTGGCGATCATTGATAGCAATCACGGCCTCAGTTAGACCAACGTTTTGAAAAATTTCAAAAACACAAGCTAAAATTTCAGCATCAGCCAAAGCCGCCTGACTTCCAAAAATATCAGCATCACATTGAGTAAACTCACGATAACGGCCTTTTTGAGGTTTATCAGCTCGAAAAACATTTTGGATTTGATAGCGACGAAAATACTTGGGGAGCAAATGTTGATATTGAGCCAAAACCCGGGCAGTTGGAACAGTTTGGTCGTAGCGAAGACCAACTTGGCGATCGCCTCGGTCTGAAAAAGTGTAAACCAACTTATCGGCTTCAGCTCCATATTTGCCCAAAAGCAACTCAGCGTATTCCAGGGTGGGAGTTTCCAAGGGTTCAAAGCCGAACTTTTGAAAAGTTTGTTTAATTTTGTCGGCCACGAGGTCGCGCAGTCGTTTTTCAGCTGGTAAAAAATCTCGAAAGCCTTTCAGGGTTTGGAGAGTGGGAGAGATAGACATAAACAGACCAGTTGAGACAAATTGGCTCAGCTCTGTCTCATATTATGCCTGAAATGGTATAAAATAGAAACCCAGTTTCTGATATCCGATATCTGAAATCTGACATCTGAAATTGGGCCAATAGTATATCGGTAGTACGCAGCATTCGCATTGCTGAGGGCCGGGTTCAATTCCCGGTTGGTCCACTTAATTCCAATACCATTTCCACCTCGTCGTCGTAAACTCCTTGCCACTTAATGGCTCGAGGTTTGATGCCACAACGCTTGAAGCCCAGTGAGTGATAAAAATTTCGTGCTTGAAGATTGCCTGAATTGCAACCTAAATAAATCAACTCGACTTGAGTTTGGTTTTTGAGTTCAGTGAAAACGTGTTGACAGAGGAGTCGACCTAAACCTTGACGTCTAGCCAGATGACTAACGTAAAGATTGTATAAAAAAGCCACATGTCGTTGTTTGGGTAAGTAAGAAGTATCGATTTGAACGTAACCCAAGAGTTGAGCTTGGTGATCAGTTTGGTCTTGCCAAACCCCATGATAACCATAGACTGGTAAATGACTGGCAAACTCAATTTCGCGCTCGAAATACTCGAGGGAACGAGTTTTTTCTGTTTCCAAGGTTCCGAGAAAACTTTCAGGGTTACGAGCCAAAGCTTCAAGTCGCAGCTTTTGATAATCAGCGGCATCAGCGGCAGTCAGAAGACGGAAATTAGGCGCAGACATATATACAGGCAGTTTAGCTTTCTCCTGGTGCTAAAGTCAAAATTGTTAAGGCTGGTTGGGTAACTAATAGTGAGTTTTCGTATCGGTAGCCAAATTTTCCGGGTAAATAAATTCCAGGTTCGATGGTTAAACAAGTTTCAAGCTGGATTTTCTCAAGATTATGCCAATTTAATGAAGGGGGCTCATGAACATCTAAGCCCACTCCATGGCCTGTGGTGTGAACGAATTGACGCCCATAACCGGCCTGGTTAATGATTGTTCGAGCTTGAGTATCAACATCTTTGGCGGTGAAAGTTTGAGAATTGGTTAATTGAGTTTGCATCCAAGCCACTGTGGTTCGGTAGGCTTGATCGACAGTGGTTTTAATTTTGTCAAATTCAGCCGGAGGCTGGGCTCCAAACCACCAAGTTCGGGTTAAATCACTGCAATAGCCTTCCTTGCGAGCCCCAAAATCTAACAAGATCGGAGTTTCAAGAGTTAAAACTCGATCGGTAGGTTGATGATGAGGGAGAGCAGTGTGATCGCCAAAAGCCACGATAGTAGGAAAAGCTAGGCTCTCAGCTCCAGCTTGATGGGTCAAATTAGTTAATTTCCAAGCCACTTCTAGTTCAGTTACTCCTGGTTTGAGACTGGATTGGATAGTTTGAATAGCTTGAGCTGAAAGTTGGCCAACTTGATGTAGCAGACTTTGTTCTTTGGCAGTTTTTTTTATTCGCCCTCGCCAAAATTGAGTTCGATCTAGAGCTATTAACTGGTAGTTTTTAAGTCCAACCAATTTTTGATGTTCAGCCACAGTCAGATTTTGAGCATCAAACTCAATTTGATGAAGCTGGAATTGAGGAATATTTGATTGGAGATACTCGATGACTGAGTCAAATCCCTGCATGGGTTTAGCTTCAACTGCCAATTCTGGCGGCAGTGGCGAAAAACTCGCGTGCCAAAGCACTACTTCAGAGGTGGTGATGGTTAAAAATGCTTCACGTTCAGCCGGGAGTAAAAATCTAAACCCAGTTAAATACTCAATATCAGCTGGATTTGAAAGTAGAGATAGAGTTTGAGGCGTGAGGTGAGTTTGCCATTCTGACAGGCGCTCAACAAAATCAGTGGAAGTAAGATGAGACTGAACCATAGGTCAGCTAGATGGAGCTAATTATTGAGTGGATTTTTTCTGAGTCGGTTTGGCGAATGGAGCTAGAGCCCGAATTATATAGCCTTTGGTTGTTAAATCGGCTGACTTGATGCCGACGGCGAAGACTTGCTGGCTTTCACCAAAATTTGAAATGGCAGCTTTATTACCTTGAGAATCTTGCCAAAGAGTGGTTTTTGTCACCATCCAAGTTAGATCGTCATTGGTTTTGCGGTTTTTAAGTTTTAATTCCGAATTACTAGCTTTTTCAATTGTTCCCAGTAAAATTTCTGGTTTAGAAGTGGTGAGGGATTTATTACTGACAATAATCTTTTCAGCTTTGAAAGCATCATCCTTAAAAATACCCAACACCGTGATCCAGTCACCAACAGAAATGCCATCTGCTGAAATAATTTTGTTATTTTTAATGAGAACGACATCTTTATCAGTAGGGATGATTTGAGTTCCTCTAAGTGAGTTAATGGTAATCATGCCTTCTCGAATTGATTTTACTTCACCGACTTGGCCTCGTCGAGGATTTTTCAGAGCTTGAATTTTGGCATCAACCACGGCTTTATTTTCCTCAACGACTTTATCAATCACTTTTTTTAAATTATTGTTCACAGTTCCAGCCTGACTGGCGGGGATATCAGTCACGCTGGTTGCTGGCAAAGTGACAGTGGGAGTGGGGCTAACAGCAGCAAAAATAACTTGATTGGCGTTCAAAAACCCCAAGATCATCAAACCAAAACTAAAACTCAATTTTTGGAGGATTTTTTTAAGTTGAGGTGATTGGGTTGGGAATAACATAGAGTTAGGGTTTGGTGGTTGGTTTGGGAGTGGGGCTAACAGCAGTAGCACTAGCGGTGGCGACAGTAATTTTTTCATCATCATAAATCACACTTCGATTTAAGTTTTCAACTTCATTATCTTCATTCAAACTTTGAACCACAATCTGGTTGCCTCCGGGATTCAAAGTGAGCTCAAAAGTAAAATTTCCCTGATCATCGGCGATAGCTACTTGAGTTTCATCTAGTAAACTCACGGTGACAAAACTATGAGGCGAAGTTGTACCGCTCACAGTTAAAGTAGCCACAGCCACCACAATTTCGTTATCGGGACTTGTTAGTTTTAGTTTAGTTTCTGATTTGACTTCACTAGTTGGATCTGGAGTTAGTTCCAGGTCATTTTTTTTAGTACCTTGAGAATTTCTGGTATTCAATTGAGCAGTATAAAAGCCATAAGTAATGATGAGTCCTAAAGTCAGACCAATCAAAACTGCGATAATAATCTCTTTGCGCATAACCCTATTATAAGGTATAACCGAGGATACGTACTATCCAGTGCATTAAAGGTGTTTTTATGATTATTTCCTATCATGGTCATTCTTGTTTTAAACTCAAGGGCAGAAGGGGGACGGTAGTAACTGATCCCTATGAAGCTTATGTGGGATTTAATTTACCAAATTTAAGCGCTGACATTGTTACTGTGTCACATCAGCACAAAGATCATAATGCGGTGGCCAAAGTTAAAGGTACTGAGGCTAATCCTAAACCTTTTTTAATTGATTGCCCAGGCGAATATGAAGTGGGTGGCATTTCTGTTTTTGGTGAACGGGTTTATCATGATGCTAGTCAGGGATCAGAGCGCGGCGAGAACACTGTGTTTACGATTTTGTTGGATGATGTGCGAGTTTGTCATCTGGGCGATTTAGGCCATGCTTTAACTGAGACTTTAATCGAAAAAATTGGAGTAGTAGATGTCTTATTTGTCCCGGTGGGAGGGAGTTTCACGATTAATCCTGAACAGGCAGTAGCGGTAATCCGAGCGATTGATCCGAGTATTGTCATTCCCATGCACTACAAAACTCCAGAACATGATCAAAAGGTTTTTGGAGATTTAAAAACTTTAGCTGATTTTACTAAAGAATTCGGTTTGGAACCCACACCAGTGCCCAAACTCACAGTTGAAAAAGATCGTCTGCCTGAAGAAATGGAACTAGTGATCTTGAACCAGGTTTAAGCAATATGTCGGATAATCAACTTGCCAAACTTCCTCCCCACGATCAAGTCGCTGAAAGGTCGGTTTTGGCGGCAATTTTAATTGATCCAGAGGCAATCATCAAAGCCACCGAGCAATTAGTCCCACAGAGCTTCTACCTCAAATCACACCAAATGATTTTTGATGCCATGATTGAGCTGTTTGATGGTCGTCAACCCATTGACGCGGTAACTTTGACAAATCAATTGAAAAAGAAAAAGCATCTTTCGATTGTTGGTGGAGCTTCGGCAGTGGCGGAACTATCTAATATAGTTTCCACGGCCGCTAATGTGGGTCATTATGCAGCTTTGGTCAGGGAATATTATGTTAAACGCCAGTTGATTTCACTCTCAGCTGAGATGAGTGATATGGCTTTTGATGACAGCAAAAAAATTGCCGATGTTTTGGATTTAGCGGAGCAAAAAGTTTTGGCTGTGTCTCAAATTCATAACACTCGGTCATTTATTCATATCAAAAATACTTTGGTAGAAAGTTTTGATCGGCTGGATGAGCTCCAGCGGAGTGGGGCTGAGTTTCGGGGAATTCCCACTGGTTTCCGAGATTTGGATAATTTGACAGCTGGGCTTCA
>DOZC01000074.1:24080-28817 GCA_003518205.1 Minisyncoccota bacterium
AAATCTAACTTGATTATTTTGGCTGCCCGACCGGGAATGGGTAAAACGGCCTTTGCAATTAACATGGCTCAGAACATTTCAGTTTTGACCAAGAAAAAAGTCGGAGTTTTTTCTCTAGAAATGAGTCGAGAGGAATTGGTAGATCGGCTCTTGGTGTCCCAGGCCGATATTGATGCCTGGAGGCTTAAAACTGGGAAATTAGATCAGCAGGATTTTTTAAAGTTATCAGATGCGATGGGGGTTTTGGCGGAAGCGGCGATTTTTATCGACGACACTCCAGGTATGAGCATTTATGACATGCGCACTAAAGCTCGGCGTTTGATGGCGGAGCAACAAATCGATATGTTAATAGTTGATTATCTCCAATTAGCCCAGGGTCGCACGCGAGATAATCGGGTTCAGGAAGTAGCCGAGATTTCCCAAGGTTTGAAGAATATTGCTCGAGAACTAAAAATTCCAGTTCTGGCACTGTCGCAGCTCTCACGGGCGATTGAGCAACGAGGGGAGAAAGCTCCTCAATTATCGGATCTGCGAGAATCTGGTTCTATCGAGCAAGATGCTGATTTAGTGATGTTTTTATATCGCAAGGATGACGACATGCGTGAAGCTGTCAGTTTGAAAATCGCCAAACATCGTAATGGGGCTTTGGGTGAAGTGGAGCTATTTTTCCGCGGTGATCGAATCAAGTTTTACGGAATGGAGAAGCGGTTGTAAAGTTAATTAACTTTGAACGTATCCAAACAGCAGATAAATCAATCCACTCGCCACTACGGTAAACATCAGGAAAAAACCCAAATTAGCCTTGAGTTTGATGGAAGATTGGTTGGCGTTGGGATTATCCATACTCACAATAATGACCACAGAAATTACCAGCCAAAGGAGGCCGCGTAATACAATCGACCAAACACTATCGACGGCAAAAGCTTTAACCATTAAATCTCGCAGGATTTCTATCATCAACTTACTATGGCAGATCGGGAGTGGGTTTGGCAACTGCTTTCATATTTTATCGTCATCAAGTAGAATACTCTCAGACTTGAGTGGCCGCGGTGGCGGAATCGGTAGACGCGTAGGTCTCAAAAACCTATGAGACTCAAATCTCGTGTGGGTTCGATTCCCACCCGCGGCACAGTTTGGATTATCAAAACCAATTATGTTTCCAATTCTTTTTACCATCGGTCAATTTCAACTTCATACCACAGCAGTTTTTAGTGTCATAGCGTTTTTTATGAGTGGGTTTGTGTTGTGGCGTAAGGGCAGGGAAGAGCATTATTCTGAAGCTCAACTGTTCGATGGTTTTTTACTCGCGACTGCAGCGGCCTTTGTAATTGGTCGATTGGGATATATTTTGCTAAATTGGAGCCAATTTGGCTGGCAGTGGTGGAGTTGGTTGGATTTTGTGACAGTGCCGGGGACTCAACCTTTGATTGGAATGTTGGGGGGATTGGGGTATTTTTATCGTTTTGCCAAAGCTAAAAAATGGGATGCATTTGAGGCCATGGATTATTATGCCACTGCGGCAGTATTTGGGTTGGTTTGGCGCTATATTGGAGCGTTTTTTGAAGGCTCTCAGTATGGTTTGCCCACTACTTTACCTTGGGGTTTAATTTTTCCCGGGGTTCAAGAAAAAGTCCATCCGGTCCAACTTTATTATGCAATTTTCTGCTTAGGTTGGTTCTGGTATTTGACTAAAGTAGAGTACCAATATCGTTTATTTGAATGGTATCGATCTGGTAAAAAAACTGCTGAAACCGGCTTTTTGGTGGCCACAACCCTAATTAGTTTTGGTTTGTTTTCTTTGGCGATGTCATGGTTGCAGTTGCCAGAATTAGTGACTCAGGGTTGGGTGATTGATCGCTGGATTTATTTAGGATTGGTCTTATTTGGAGTGAGTTTGCTTTGGAGTCGATCGGGGCGAGGCAATCGCACATGAAGCAATTGATTCGAGTGGCTGGGTTCATAATTCTCTTAGATCAAATTTCTAAATGGTTGGCAGGCAAATTTTGGCCCAGCTGGGTGCAATTAAATTCTGGTGGAGCTCTGAGTTTGGTTGGAAAACCGGAAATTCTTAATTATGGTTGGTTAATTTGGGTGGGTTTAGTTTTGGTTGGTTGGATGAGTTGGTTGATTTGGCAATCCCAACAGTTTCCAAAATCAAGACTGGTCAGTGAGTCGGCAGTTCCCTTGGGTTTAATTTGGGGCGGTGGAATGAGTAATTGGTTGGATCGGTGGTTGATGAGTGGAGTCAGAGACTGGCTGGTGATTCCGGGAACTCCATTGAAAAATAATTTAGCTGATTGGGCGATTACACTTGGGGTGGTCTGGTGGTTGTGGCAATCCGCTCGCGTCAAACCACCAAAACCGGTTAAACTATCAACATCATGATTATGTTAACTTCTACTCCGAAAATTTTATTTGAAGATCAAGATTTGATGGTGATTAACAAACCAGCGGGTTTGGTAGTAAATCAAGCAGATTCAGTCAAAGTGGCTACGCTCCAGGATTGGTTGCAAACTTTGGTGCCGCAGTGGCAATCCACTTGGGTTGCTAGCCAGTGGCAGACTTTAGTCCCAGCAGATTTTCCGATTGAGTTTGGTTCGCCGGAATCAATTTTTAGTGACAGAGTGGGAATTGGACACAGGCTGGATAAAGACACCAGTGGTTGTTTGGTAATTGCCAAAAATCCCGGAGCCTTAGTCCAGCTTTTGAAGCAATTTCGAGAACGCCTGGTTAAAAAAACCTACACTTGTTTAGTTCATGGCGGTTTTGGGGTGAAAAAGGGAGAGATTAACGCACCTTTGACCAGATCTGCTTCAGACAGAAGACAGTTTGCAGTTTCCATAGATGGTCGACCGGCGGTAACGGCTTATCAAGTGGAGCGAGAGTTTTTAGGATTAAAAGGTTTGGTGGAGGCCGGAAAATTGGGTTGGAGTCATTTAGATCCGGAATATCAAGCTTTTCAAGCCCAATTTGCTCATTTGCCTTTGTTGGCTCAAAAGCAACTGCGGCAACACAAAGAGACATACGATCAGGGTTTTAGCTTAGTCAGTTGTTGGCCGAAAACCGGTCGGACTCACCAAATCAGAGTTCACTTAACTCATTTACATCACCCATTGGTAGGAGATCAAGTTTATGTCGGGCGCAAACGAGCTCAACTGGATGCCTTATGGTGCCCCAGACAGTTTTTGCATGCCTCCAGACTGGAGTTGACTCATCCTCGAACACATCAGCCCTTAGTTTGTGAAGCGCCTTTGCCGCCCGAACTCCAGCAGGTTTTAGAGTTTTTGGTGGAAGTTTAACGACTCTTGCTACGTACTAAATATGTCTGTATAATTTCTTCAACAGAAATTTGAATTAGTTTTAATTGTAAGCTAGTTCACTGAGCAGCGGAAACACCAACCCTGTTTTCGCTCCCAAGCAACGATTTTTGGCCCACGCTAAAGGCCAAAATGGACACCAAGTGAGCGGGACAGCAGTCGGTGTTTTTTTTATTAGCCAAAACTATGGTTGAACGTTTGGTTGAAAAAACTTCTCTTGCTCCAAACTCCACAACTTCTCAGGTTGGCGGCCACGCTTTAGAGCCTAAATTTCAAAATCACGACACTTCTGGGCAGATTTTGAGGTTAGCCGATGAGACTAGACGGCAGCAGCTGACTAAGGCTTTAAAAGATCTCGAAGCGGTGCAGGTTTCAACTTGTAAACCTGCTAAGGTAATGGCGCTAGCACAGTTTTTGCAGCGGTTAATTACTTCTTTGGATGATGATGCCGTGGCTAGTTTGGTACCCCAGCTACCAGAACTTGAATCTCCAGATGTTAAATTGGTGGCTACCACTAAAGTCACTCAGGTTTTTGGTCAACATGAAAAGATTGATATTCATCATCCGGCAGTTCAGGAGTTGATTTTGAGATTGGCTAGTTTGAATGAATTAGTTGGTTTTATTCAAAGTGATGGCCTTAATTTAATTCGTCAGGCTCTACCTACTGGCGAAGTAGCTATGGCGGCTGATGTGAATTTTTATCATTATGATTTTTTAAATCGTCAGTTCCACCAAAGTTATAAATTTGATCGCTTGGGACAAAACATTACCGATCAAGAGTTTTTGAATCTGTGGGAAAAATTAAAACTCCAGTATTGTCAGCCGCCGGGGGGCAAAATTCGAGTCATTTGGGATAACGCGGTGGTGATGCTCAATGGTCAGGTTTTCAATTTTCATGATCGGTTGGAGATAATTTCTGGTCCCATTGATCTAGTTTTATTGTGGGATTACTTACTTGAAGCTAGGGAAAATGGTTTGTTATATAGTTCTAATTCGCACTTTGGTTTATTCGAATGCTTGGTTCATAACGGTCAAATCAAAACCATTGCCGCCTTGTCAGATGAAGAGATCGTTCAAGGTTTGACTTTCGAGAGTAAGCGTATGTCTCCGGTGGCCAGTGATTTAAAAGCCGCACTGATGTTAGTTTTGGGCAATCGACCACTCAGATTGATTCAATAATCTGGGAAGTTTGATTTAAAAATGGTAGAGTAGGAGATACATGACAAACTCACTTTCTAAAACTGACGCTTCAGTGGCAAATTTAATTGCAGCTGAAACAGAACGGCAACATGATAAGCTGGGTTTAATTCCTTCGGAAAATCACATTTCTCCAGCTGTTTCGGCGGTTTTGAGTTCTTGTCTTTCCAGCAAATACTCTGAGGGCTATCCAAATCGTCGCTATTATGAAGGTAACCAAAAT
>DOZC01000074.1:28987-29438 GCA_003518205.1 Minisyncoccota bacterium
CTGGGAGTGTGGTTCATGTCAATGTGCAACCATATTCCGGTTCTCCAGCCAATAGCGCGATTCAGTTTGCCCTACTAGAGCCAGGAGATACCCTGATGGGTTTGGCATTGTCATCCGGTGGGCATTTAACTCATGGCCAGCCGAAAGTGACTTTTTCAGGCAAGTATTTTAAATCGGTGCAGTTTGGGGTAACTTCGGCAGCTAGAATTGATTTTGACCAGATGAAATCTTTGGTTTTGGAACATCATCCGAGGTTAATTGTGGCTGGTACCACGGCTTATCCGTTTGAGCTTGATTTTGCTAAGTTTCGTGAGATAGCTGACCTGGTGGGAGCTTGGCTGGTAGCCGACATTTCTCACATCACTGGGCTGGTGGTGGCGGGAGAACATCAATCGCCGGTGCCGGGTGAAGATGTGGTTCTGTCTCCCACCCACAAAACCTTTCGGGGAAC
>DOZC01000008.1:0-12098 GCA_003518205.1 Minisyncoccota bacterium
ATCATACCCACCTACAACGAAGCCAAAGCAATTCCAGCCACTGTGGCTGCCGTGTTTGAGATCATTGAAAAAATTAAAAATTGGCAAATTGAGGTTCTAGTTGTTGACGATACTTCACCTGATAAAACTTATGACGTGGTTAACAAACTAAGTCAACAATATTCTGGATTAAAATTATTGATAAATCAATCTAAAGCTGGTCTGGGTGCGGCCTATCTCAAAGGCATGGAGTTGGCTTTTAATCAACTTGGCGCTGATGTGGTTTTTGAATTTGACGCCGATCTATCTCATGACCCAACCAAAATTCCTAGTATGCTGGCCAAAATCGATGAGGGTTATGATCTGGTGTTAGGTTCAAGATATGTTCCTGGCGGTGGAATTCCAGAGAACTGGGGAATTCATCGCAAATTTTTGAGCATGATGGGCAATCTTACAACTCGATTAATTTTAGGTAATTTTAAAATTAAAGACTGGACAGCTGGTTATCGGGCAGTCACCAAACGAGTTTATGATCGGATTTCGCCTGACATGCATTCCGAACGTTTTGCCGGCTATACTTTCCAAATCGGTTTTCTCCATAAAACCGTCAAGGCTGGTTTTACAGTGGCTGAGATTCCCTATCACTTCAAAGACCGAGTTGTTGGAGTTAGTAAAATTGGGCCAGAATATATTAAAAATACTCTGATATATCTACTTAAAGTTCGATTTCAAGAAATCATGGCCATGAGACTTTTCAAGTTTGTGGTGGTGGGCGGTTCAACTGCAGTTTTACAATTAGTAACTCTAGCGATTTTTAGAGCTTTATTGGCAGATCAGGCTAACCAAGTTTGGTTCGGTTTAATTACTCCATACAGTTTGGCAACTTTTTTGGCAATTGAAATGGCGGTCATTACCAATTTTGCTTTGAGCAATCTTTGGACTTTCTCCGATAGATCACTCAAAATCTCTCAAATTCCCGGCAAGTTTTTGCAGTTTAATTTAGCCTCAGCCGGTTCAATTTTGATTCAAATGTTAGTAGCTTTTGTCTCTGAGCGAGTGATTGGACTCCGACCCTTGTTTGTACTACCAATAATTCAAAAATCGATTGATTCGGGCACAGTTTTCGCTATCATTGGAATTTTAATCGGCATGTTCTGGAACTTTTTTGCTTATTCCACAATTGTCTGGCGAAAGAAAACTTAATGCAAAAAAATTGGCGCCAGTGGTGGCTAGGACTAATCATAGTTTTAGCTCTGGTAACTCGATTTTACAATCTTTGGGATTCACTTCAATTTCAAGGAGATCAGGGGCGGGATGCGATTGTAGTTTCCCGAATTTTTACTCAACGTGATTTGGTATTTATCGGCCCGGTTACCAGTGTGGGAAATATGTATCTTGGCCCACTTTACTATTATTTTATGTTGCCATTTTTATGGCTCAGCTATCCCAGCCCCATCGGACCAGTTTATGCCGTGGCAGCTTTGGGGGTATTAACTGTTTATCTAATTTATCGCTTAGGTCGAAATCTAGTTGGTGAAAATTCAGCCTTATTAGCTGCAACTCTATATGCTCTGTCAGCCAACTTCACTCTTTTTGCCAGGTTTAGTTGGAATCCCAACCCCGCCCCGATCGTGTCTTTAGTGACAATTTACGCCACTTGGTTAAGTTTAAAAAAATCCGGGATTTATTGGTGGTTGGTGGGACTCGGAATTAGCGTTTTAATTCAACTCCATTATGTGACTCTGCTAGCAGCCGGAGCCGCAGTTGGAGTTTGGATTTGGCAGCAAATTCAAATGATAAAACAAGCTAAAAAAACCCAAAAGTTTTGGCAAAATTATGGAAAAATTTCTCGCAAGTCTTGGATTGGAGTTCTAATAGCAAGTCTGATTTTAATTAGTTCACTAACTCCGTTGGTGCTATTTGATTGGAAGCATCAGTGGCTAAATGCCAAAGCTTTTCAAGCTTTAATTTTTAAAGATAAAACTTTTACTACTGAAACAGCAGAATCAAGTTTGACTAAAATTTGGTCAGTTTTGAGGGAAACTGATGGTCGGTCAATGCAGATTCTGGCAGAAATTAACCTAGGCCAACTGCGAGAATTCAATCGCCTCATAGTTTTATTGACTCTAGGTCTAATGGGCTGGGCATTGTGGCGCAATCGACGCACTTCCTATTTAAGCGGACACATTCTCATTCTTTGGTGGTTAGTGGTGGGGATTTTGGGCACTGCGGCTTATCAACATACTGTTTTTGATCACTACATCGCTTACCTCTTCCCAATTTCAGCCTTGATGGGCGGAGTCGCTTTGGGTCAGCTCTATCACTGGCAAATTGGTCAATTTAAAATTGGTAAAATCGGAGTTGGTTTGCTGATTCTAGGTTTTGCCAGCTATAACCTACCAAAAATGCCCTTAAAAACCACCGGTTGGACAGTCAGCGAAATTCGTCAAACCAGTCAAACCATTTTAGATCGAGTCGCCCCAGGAGAAAAATATAATTTAGTACTGCTTTCTGAATCTCACGATTTAGATGGTCAAAACTACCGGTATTTTTTGACCACCGACAAAAATAAACCACCTGTGCCACTAGAAGAACGCGGCAATATTAATACTTTGTTCATTATTAATGAAGAAAAAAAATCTCAAAAAGTCACTGATTTGCCAATTTATGAAATCGTGACTTTCCCCAACAAAGTTCCTAGCGAGGTTTATCACATTCCTAATGGCCCCGAGATTACAATTCTGAGACGAGACAAGACCGATTAATCTTGAGTATAATAAACTGCTATGGCAGCTTTGCTTCTTTCAGTCATCATTCCTTCTTATAATGAGCAGCCAAATCTGAAACGAGGCGTACTGCAGGAGGTAGCTGATTATTTAAATCGTCAATCTTATACTTGGGAAGTCATTTTAAGCGATGATGGTTCGACTGATGGTACTGTGGAACTATTAACTGAATTTGCCACCAGTCATCCTGGTTTTAAATTTTTAGCCAATACACACGCTGGTAAGGGACCAACAGTCAAAAACGGCATGTTAGCTGCCACTGGCGAATGGCGACTATTTACTGATTTTGATCAATCAACTCCTTTGAGCGAAATCGAAAAATTTTGGCCCCTTACCAAAGATAATCAAGTTATTAGTGGCTCACGAGAAGCTGTGGGAGCGGTGCGAGACAAAGAACCCCTTTTGCGTCATATTATGGGACGAGGCTTTAATTTTTTGGTTCAACTTTTGGCCGTACCAGGTATGCAAGATACCCAATGTGGCTTTAAACTTTTTTCCGCAGTGGCTGCTGAAAAATTATTTCGTCAGCTTTATATTTATGGCGGTCACCAAGTCATGAAAGACGCTTTCACTGGCGCTTTTGACGTAGAACTGTTATTTTTGGCTCATAAATATAAACTACCGATAGCTGAAGTCGCGATTCTTTGGAAACACTTCAAATCTGATCGAGTCAGCCCCTTGAAAGATTCCTATCGAATGTTGCGGGATATTTTAAAAATTCGCTGGGCTGATTTGACTGGGAAATATGCGACTAGCTAAGATTTTAGACTGGCTTGATATTGCCAGACCTTTAGCGCTATACGCTTTGGTTTTAACGGGGTATGCCTTTTGGAGTTTAAGCTTAACTGATCCAAATTTAGTTTATACGAGTTGGCCACCATATTTGCGGCTACAGCAATGGTTTTGGCAAGTAATTTTTCCCAACCGCCCACTACTCACTGGGCTTTATCTCGGTTTGATGGGATTGCTTTGGTTGAGCTTGAGTTTGATTTGGAGTACAGCTAAAAATTGGCATTTTGGGTGGCGAAAGTGGAGCTTGATTTGGCTCATAACTTGTAGTCCGCTTTTACTCGCCAATAATGCTCTGTCGCACGATGTTTTTAACTACATCTTTAACGCCAAAATGGTGGCGGTTTATCACGTCAATCCCCATATTCAGGTGGCGCTTGATTTTAAAACCGATCCCCTAACCAGATTCATGCATAACACTCATACCCCGGCTCCATATGGCTATGGCTGGACATTTTTCTCACTACTCCCTTTTGGACTCAGTTTCGGCAAATTTATCTTAGCTTGGTGGTGGTTTAAATGGCTCAATGTTATCGGCACGGTTTTATTAATTTGGCTATTGATGCGCCTCCATCAACAAATCTTTGGAGTCAAAATCTCGGCTCAAGATTTGGTTTTAGTAATTTTTAACCCTCTTTTTGTGATTGAGTTTTTAGGTAATAGTCACAATGACCTATGGTTGCTGATGCCCGCTTTGGCAGCTTTCTATTTAGTTCAAAATTGGTTGAATCAAGTTAAATCCCCCAATTTAACCAAGTTACTTTTAAGTTTAGGATTATTGGGATTTTCCATCTCCACCAAATTTGTCACGGTTTTGTTGGTGCCGATTTGGGCCACTTGTGCTGCTTGGTCACTGCCTCTTGCCTCCAAGCTTCAACATCAAATTAACCACCAACTCAAGCAGTTCGAAACCTTAACTGGCCTGACGTTTACCTGGCAAACTTATTGGCCATTGTTGACTTCATTTATTTTATTTGCTCCGCTTTTTACTGGTAGATCGCAACAATTCTTACCCTGGTATTGGAGTTGGGTATTGATCTGGCTGCCGTTTTTGAGATTAAAATGGTGGCGCCAAGTGATAGTGGCTTTTTCTCTGAGTTCTCTGTTACGCTATCTTCCCTGGCTTTGGGCCGGAAATTATGATGGTCCGGTTTTAACTCAGCAGCGCTTAATTACTTGGGTAATTCCATTGCTGTGGCTATTAATTTATCGAGGTTGGGAACAATATCTTTATCATTTGAAGCGAAAAACATGAAAAAATTACTTAAGTTTTTTTCTGCAAGCGGAGTCTGGGTGGCAGGGCTGGGAGTTTTTTATTTTTTAACCCACTTAATTGGTTTGACAAAATTGCCAGTTTTTGCCGATGAAGCCATCTATATTCGTTGGGCCCAATTGATAATGGATGATTCAAGTCGCTATGCTTTGTTTGCACTCAATGATGGCAAAACTCCTTTATTTATTTGGTCATTAATACCTTGGCAATATGTTTTTTCAGATCAACTTTGGGCGGGTCGCTGGTTGGCAGTTTTGGTTGGAGCTGGTCAAATTTTGATTTTTGCCAGGCTATTAAAAGAATTTGGACTGAGTAAAAAATGGCAATTGGGTGGTAGTCTTTTAATGTCAATTTTACCCTTTTGGTTTTTCCATCATCGCATGGCACTAATGGATGGAATGCTAGTAATGTGGCTAACTTTAAGCTGGCTGGGATTACTCAGAGCCATCAAAACTCGCCACTGGAGCTGGACTCTTTTGACTGGAGTCAGCTTTGGCTTGGCCTTGCTGACCAAGCTTCCAGCCATTTTATTTGCTCCAGTCTTGGCTTTGGCAGCAATCCAACCTTTTTTGACGGCTACAAAATCAACTGAAAAACTAAAATTTTCATTAGAAAAATTTGTCTTTTTAATTTTACAGGCGGGATTAGCCGGAGCAATTGGATTTGGATTGTTTTTACTTTTAAAATTTAGTCCGGCTTTTGGTCAGTTGTTTAGTCGGGGCGGAGATTTTTTGTTCCGGTTTTCAGAGCTTTCATTCTCACAAGTGGGCAAAAATCTTTGGAATAATGGGCGGGTCTTTTTAACTGTTTTTGGAACTTATTTAACTTGGCCAAGTCTGGGCTTGATCTTTGCAGCGCTCTTTGTTCCCAAGCAACGCCGAACTTTGATGCTATTAATTTTGATGACTTTGAGTTTCATTTTACCAATTCAAATTATGGGAAAAGTTATTTATGCTCGCTATTTATTACCAGCCGCTCTACCTTTAACCGTTGCCCTAGTGTTGAGTTTGGAAGCTCTAATCTCAGCTGTAACTACCGAAACCACCAAGCCAAAATGGTTATTGAGAAGCATTAAGAGTTTACTCATAGCTCTATTTTTAGGCAGCATCATCACAACTTCAATTAGATTTATGATTTACAGTTGGCTCAATCCCAACTATTTACCCTTAACCGTTTCTGATCAAGTTCAATATTTAACCGAGTGGTCAGCTGGAAACGGAGTGGTCGAAGTCAGTCAAGCGGCATTGAAAGTGGCTGAAAAAAACTCTCTTTTAGTATTAACTGAGGGTTACTTTGGAACTCTGCCTGATGGAGTTTTGCTTTATTTACATGGTAAAAATCTGCATAATTTGTTTGTGGAGGGAATCGGTCAGCCAATTCATGGTTTGCCTCAACCTATGATTGAAAAGGCTCAGCGCTATGACCAGGTTTGGTTGGTGGTAAACAGTCATCGCCTTAAACTAACTTTACCGGCCGAAAATTTACTCGGCCAATACTGTCGTTTGCCTGGAGCCCCTTGTCTCCAAATTTGGGATCTTAAGCCATATCTCAAAACTCTATCAAAGCCTAATTAGGAGTTCGCTATCTATTGGAAAACTTCAGTTTAAATTCAGCCTGATCTCTTATGCTGGAAAGATGCCAAAACTTTCCAAAACAAAGTTGAGTTTTCGAGTTTATTTTGCACTACAACAGGCAGTTTTGCTGGAAAAATCTCGAGGTGCTCAAAACCAAATTTTTTGCCGGCTATCAATACCTGAAGAACTCCAAATTTCCGGAAGTTTCACCAGTTTTGTTAGTTTGCTGAGTCAATTAATTGGGCTGGGAATTCATTCTTATTGTCCCAATGTTCATCAAAAACTAGTTTTTGTCACCGCCGATTGGCGGGCAACTGAATTAACCATTAGAATTACTGATGGCGGTAGTGGTTTGAGATATCAAACTTCCATCCAAATGAGTGATGGCGGCAATAAAAATGGTGCCATTAGACCTCAATTAATACTGCTTCAGGCTGAAAGACTGATTCATCGTAATTTTCATGGCTCACTGTCACTTCGAAGTTTTTCAAATCGAGGCACTCAAGTTACTTTGAAACTCCCGGTTCCCAGCGATAGCCAAAACCTCGATAAGTCTTAATAACAGCTCCTTTCTGGGGAAGCTTGAGCCTTAGTCGCCGAATATAAACATCAAGTGTATCTGGATTGGGAGTTTCGGCCGGATACTGCCAAGCAAATCTCATAATTTCGGCTCGAGGCAAAACTCGATATTGATATCGCACCAAGCACTCTAAAATTTTAGCTTCCTTGGGTCGTAATTTTATCTTTTGTCCAGCCCAATCTAAAATACCTTCTTTAAGATAATAACTGTTGTGACCATCTAGTAAAAGTTTGGCCCTTTCCGGAAGCCGAGTTTTTTGAGCTAAAATTTTAAGTCTCAGCCTCAGTTCTGGCCAAGGGGGCAAGACCGACCAAAGCTCATCTAATCCCAACTCAAACAAGCGAAGTTTCTGGTTGAGAGTTAAATCGGTTGCTATTAAACAAGTTTGAACTCCGAGTTTTTCCGTTTGGATCAATTCCAGGAGTTTTAAAAGTTGCAGTTCAAAAAAAATTTGATCAGTGATAAATAAATCCCAAGCCTTTGTTTCCAAAAACGCTTCAGTTTGACGATAATCAGTGGCTAACTGAATTTGATGTAATTCAGCCCGCAATCTGGCTAAAAATCTTAGATTGATTTCAGTTTTAGTTAAAAATAATAGTAGTTTCATGGTTAATTCAGCATAGGATAGTTTCCTGAACTGAAGCTGAAAAATCTCAAGGTTTGGATTACAATAATTGACTGTCAGAGTCCAATTTCTCCCGGGTAGTGAAACGGCATCACAACAGGTTCTGACCCTGTTATTCCAGGTTCGAGCCCTGGCCCGGGATCTAAGGATTCAAACGAATTTTTTTCTGGAAATCAGTTCGAATTCGCTTTTTTAACACGGAGTTGTCTTCCTCTTGTCAGGTAAGTAAAATGAAGTTGTGCCCGAACAATTCCCAGAAAGAATTACTCAAGATACAAAGATCATTTTTTCTGTTGAAAGATTTGGGCTTTATGCGATTTGGGTTGCTGCTAGATGCCAGTCAGCTAAACAAAGTGAATTCGGCGTAAATGAAACTCTTCGTTTAGAAATTGACGATTTAAAATTTCGTGAAATTCCTCCCCTCGATAAACCCCAATACAATAAAATTCCTCCGGCTTGGAATGGCGCTGATCAACAAGGCTTAACTAAAACTGTCGTTTTCATTATTGCTCTGAATAAAGGTGAACATAGCTTGCATTTTTTTCCTACAAACGAAGTACTTATTGAAAAATGGAGTTGCCACCTCATTGAAAACTCTCAAGAAATTATTTTTGATTTAGGAAAACAAGCCGAAGATGGTGATAAAAGGCCTTGGTATACCTTCGCTTTCATCAAAACACCTCTAGTATCTATCGATGCGAAAATCAGTGTTAACTGGCATTTTTTGGATGGAGACGACGTCAAATTAATCATAGATGGAAAAGTTCAAGAAAATACCTCGTCGAAATTTTGGAGATATTGGTTATGGTCTGCTCGACCTTGGCAAGTATTGTCTGGGCCTAAAAATGAGCAAAAAAAACTCAACTCAGGTTTACCTCAAGATGTTCATTATGTTGAGTTCTGGATAGATAAAACACCCACCCTACACCGAATAGTATTTAATCTTGGTGATTTTCAGCCTAAGCGAATCCCCACAGTCAACGATCCTAAATGGACAGGCAATTTTGTTGACGACACTGACCAAATGATTTTGGCAAGGGCTTTATTTGGTGAAGTGAGAAATACACTAATTCCCGATGTTGCTAGGCACGCCATTGGATGGGTGATTAAAAATAGAGTGATAAGCAAAAATTGGCCAAATACTTATTGGGAAGTGATCACAAAACCCTCGCAATTCAGTGCTTTTAATGTAAGTGATGATAATCGCCAATTTGTTGAAAACCCTCTATATACAGGAAAGAAAATAGATAAGCTGGCATGGAAACATGCTTATGAGATAGCTGGAAAACTAATTAAGAATGAAATCCCAGACCCAACGAATGGAGCCAATCACTACTATGATGATAGTATCAATACTCCTGATTGGGCAAAAGACAACAAACCTACTCTAACTGTTACTTATAGTAATCAATATGATCGAGAAGCTAATATTTTCTTTTTTGACCTATGACACAAGTATTTTTTACTATTACCCTCTTACTCCTTATATTTCAAACAATCTATCATTCATTTTTCTCACTAAAAATCGCAGATTTTTTTCAATTCAAGAGTACTACTGCATCTGATCATTTAGACATCAGAGATTTAAATGAAGACGATTTTAGGTATATTTTTGAAGGAGATCATAATGAGTTATTTGTAATGACTGATAAATCAGATCAAAAACTTTACTTTCAAGGACATCCTATAAAATCAATTGCTTTTTCCCCTTCCAAAACCCAAATGGCAATTACTTATCGACCAGATAAACTGACAGGAGAAGTCCTTTCACTCGCATTACTAAATTTGATTAATGGAACAAGTAGGGAAATTTTTCATACAGAATTTCCTTCATGGGATATTACGAGTGATGTTCAGTGGCTGGGTGAAGATTATCTCTTTTTTTTGCGACATTGTGGCAGTTCATGTCAAGGTCTGTCTTTGCTAAACACTCACTCGGGTGAAGTGAGTAACGCTACTCTAGCATATCAATCTTTCCCTGAAGAATCGCCATCAACACATTTTAATGACTGGTTTGGTAAAGAGTATCATTGGGAAGGCCATTTTAAAGAATTAAAGTCTAAGAAAAAAGATAATAAAAATTACTTGGTTTTTGTGTTAGAGGACTTGACAGGAAAAGGAGCAGAAGAGAAGTTAATCGAGTTTAAAGGGAATTGACCATCTGTATTTGTATAAATACAGATGGTATGATATAATCTATTTATGAAAATAAAGCGGTTATTATTATCAAAACTTGAGAAAAACGTCAAATTAGGCCAAGTAACCGTAGTGTATGGCCCTAGACGAGTGGGAAAAACCACTCTAATAAAAAAATACCTCAGCTCATATCAAGGTAGATATCTATTTCTAAATGCTGATGAGTTAGCTAGTCGAGAGGCTTTAGAGAGCCAGGACGCACAGAAATTGGGTGAATTAGTTCACGGTTACGATTTATTAGTTGTTGACGAGGCTCAGCGTGTGGCCGAAATTGGGTTAAATCTGAAAATTTTAGTCGATACCTACCCAAATCTAGCAATTATTGCGACAGGTTCTGCCTCTTTCGATTTAGCTAACAAAATTAACGAACCCTTAACGGGTAGAAAGTCAACTTTAACCTTATATCCAATTAGTTTTGAGGAGTTAGTTCAGGAAGTAGGTTTGTTTGAAGCAAAAAAACAATTAGAGCGATGGATTGTATGGGGTGGCTACCCTACCAGTATAACTACAGAATCAATTGTGCAAAGGAAGCAGTTGTTGGGCGAACTGGTTGGCTCGTATCTCTATAAGGATGTTCTGGAATTAGACGACATAAAAAGAGCAGACAAGATTGTTGATTTACTTCGTTTAATTGCTTTTCAGATAGGTAAAGAAGTGTCAGTGGCAGAATTAGCGAGCAATCTAGCATTAAATCGCGAAACTGTGGAACGTTACCTAGATTTGTTAGAAAAAGTGTTTGTGATTTTCCGGGTGAGTGGGTTTTCTCGAAATCTACGAAAAGAAGTGGTTAAGAATCATCGTTACTATTTTTACGATAATGGTGTGCGAAACGCTTTGATTCAAAACTTTAATACCCTGAACTTACGTGATGATGTTGGGCAACTATGGGAAAACTACTTAGTTAGCGAACGGATGAAGGTCAACCACTATCACAATCGTAGTGTAAATAGTTACTTTTGGCGAACCTATGATCAAAAAGAAATTGACTTGGTTGAAGAAACTGGTGGGCAGTTATACGGTTTCGAATTTAAATGGAGACAGACCAAGCTAAATGCAAGTACAGTTAGAGAATTTACTGCTACTTATCCCAAATCATTAGTACAGAGTGTTAATTCTGAGAAATTTGACAAATTTCTATTGTTGAAGCAATGAATTAGCTGTTTTGCAACTCGACTAGCACTTCGCCCCTCTGACAAACCTGGGTCTATCAAAACAATCATTAAAAAATTGATAATTAAAAGGTAACTTAAATTTTTCAAAATCAGCCATGGAGTGAGTTTCATCGATTTCGAGCCAAATAATTCCATTTGGAGCTAAAAGGTTTTGGCTTTGGCAGAGTAATTTTTCAATTAAACGCAAGCCATCTTTGCCTCCATTTAATGCTAACAGAGGCTCAAAATCTCGGACACTAGCATCTAACTTTGAAATTCGAGCGGCAGGAATATAGGGCAAATTTGCTATCAATAGATTAATGGGGGTTAAGGGCGACCAATTTGTGAGCAAGTTCCGTTGTTCGAAAACTGGGGGTGGAGCCAATTTTAAAACTTGAGACTGATGTTGTAATGCCACTAAATTTTGCGCCGCTACCTGGAGAGCAGCAGCGCTTACATCCAATAAATTAAGTTGGATTTTTTGATATTGTCCGGACAAAACTAGTTCTCGCCACAAACTCAAACCTATTGCACCACTGCCGGTGCCTACTTCTACTAGAGTGATCGGGGTTGAGGTTGAGTTTGATTGATCAAGTTTTAACCTAAATTGATTTAAATCTTTCAACACCAAACTCACCAAGGCCTCGGTTTCAATTCTGGGAATCAAAACCTCCGGAGTAACTTTAACTCGCCAACTTCGAAAATCAACTGAGCCAGTGAGATATTCCACCGGAATTTCCGTTGTCACTTCTGTGACCAAATGACTCAATCCCACTCGAGCTAGCTCAGTTTTTTCGTAAGGTGACCAAACTCTGGTAACTTGGGGTGATAACATTAGATTTGATTTCACTCTTGTAATTTTGTCTTGAGTATATCAAGATAGGCGGGTATCAGCGAGGCAATTGCCTTGCTAAAGTTAGTACAAAAATAGTTCAGAAGGATTATATGTCCAAGCTTCCAGTTAAAAAACCCCGTCAAGCCAGAGCTACCACCACGGCAGCGGCTTTTAAAACAACACTCACCCCTAAAGCAACTGCTTCTAGCAGTAGTTATTCCTTTACCAGTTTTGTGAGATTTTTGAATGAAAATTTTAGCTTAATTTTGTTAATAGGCATTTTCTTCGTTTTAGGATTTATTGTCGGTTC
>DOZC01000008.1:12344-12613 GCA_003518205.1 Minisyncoccota bacterium
GATGATCATATTCGTGGTAATTTAAACACAGCCAAGTTGGTGTTAGTGGAATATTCTGATTACGAATGTCCTTTTTGTAACAGATTTCACCCCACCATGCAGCAGGTCATAAAAGAATATGGTGACAAAGTGGCTTGGGTTTATCGCAATTACCCCTTGCCATTTCATGCTCAGGCACAACGTTCAGCTGAAACCGCTGAGTGTGTAGCGGAGTTGGGAGGCAATGAGGCTTTCTGGAAATTTACTGATGCGGTTTATACTGATGTTTC
>DOZC01000008.1:12852-13079 GCA_003518205.1 Minisyncoccota bacterium
GCTAAGAGTGGCAAAATGACTGAAAAGGTCAAAAAAGACATGGCTGGCGGGTCAGCTGCTGGAGTTAGCGGCACTCCCGGCACTATTATCATCGCTGGTGATAAATATGATCTTATCCCCGGCGCCCTGCCTTTTGAGCAGGTCAAGATTCAACTGGATGGATTGTTGAAATAATTTAAGTTTAAGACTTAACTGGAAAACCGCCTCGAAAGGGGCGGTTTTTTGCG
>DOZC01000053.1:0-414 GCA_003518205.1 Minisyncoccota bacterium
GCTGTGCCAATTCCGGCATTGCCGCCACTAACAACTGACAGGGTTCCTCCTCCAGAACCGACTTGCAGAGTACCATCGGTGCGCAAAATACCAGTGCCAGCATAAATACCAGAGGTGAAATCATTATTAGGATTGAGGCGCAGCCAGCCGTCCGAAAACCGCAGCATTTCTTTGGCATCGCCGTAGTAGGCAGTGCCGGTAGCAGCAATATTTCCGCCGACATCGAGTGTATAAGAAGGAGATTGGTCACTTATCCCAACCTCACCAGTAGATTTAATGGTAAAGCGATATGCCGCAGCAGTTCGGTCATAAATACTTATGTCTCCGGCTGAGGGAGCATCACCGTAGATGTCATATTCATGACCACCAACAGCAGTACTGCTCATGTTAATATAATTACCACTACCGCCAGTT
>DOZC01000053.1:501-3044 GCA_003518205.1 Minisyncoccota bacterium
TAATATAATTCCCACTACCGCCAGTTCCAGATGTAGTGATACTCCCAGCCACGTCAAGTGGAGTGCTGGGAGTGGTATCACCAATTCCCATCCTGCCACCACTTACAGTGACTACCGTGCTGCTAGTTGAGTCACCTAGGTAAAGAATGCTATCTTCGGCGCGCAAATAAATATCAGTATTTGAATTACTAGCGTCACCCACATAACCAGTGCGATCCCAGGCACTGGTGGTGGTGCCGCCAAAATCAATGTAAGCACCCGTAGCACTAGCAGCAGCTCCAGAGTCTCTAACTCTGAGAACCGGAGAGGCACTATAGATTTCCAAGTCATCAGCCGGGGTGGTGGTTCCGATGCCCACTGGTCCGGCTACTAATAAAGAATAAGTGGCGCTGGCGGGAGAAAGATAATAACTGGAGTTGGTAGAATCTTGAAATTTATAGGCGGCGATAGAGTAGCCGCTACCCAGCACCACTGGAGCATCAATATTGAGTTGTTGATTGACACTGGCCGCATAGGCTTGGTCGACTTGGGGTTGAGACCAAGCGACAGGATTAAGTTTTTGGAACAGTTGCGATAGCGCAGCAAACTCAGTCAGGGGCGTTGAAAAAAGGCGACTTATATTAGTTTTTTGATGAAAAGCCGCGATGGCTAGACCCAAACTAAAACTGCTTAAAATCATTAGCCGGATCATTGGTTGAGTCATCAGTCGAGCAGGTTTCAACCCAGAGTGAAACAGGAGCTTGGGCCTTTTGGCAGACTTTGAATGAGCAGGTTTTAAGCGAGCAGATTTCATTTGTAAAAAGTATATATCATTTGACTAAAATAAAGCTATGCGTGAGTCAATAGCCAAGCCCACCATGCCATGTCAGGCCCACCACGCCAAATAGAACACTCAATCAATTGATATTAACAAATTTGTATATTTGGCTTGCTTGAATATTGACTGACCAAAGTAGGTGCGGTATGATGATTCTATCCATCATAACAAAAATGTTACTTCCATATGAACAAAACTCTCGCTGAAGTCTTAAAAAAATCATTAGGGATGCCCTATGAGCAACTGGTGAGGGAAGAGTATGAAATGGTGGTGCTTAAGCACTTATTTGAAAGCCCGGTGGGGATGTCATTGGTTTTTAAAGGCGGGACAGCACTGAGATTGGCATATGTTTCCCCTCGGTTTTCAGAAGACTTGGATTTTTCAGTGACTGATAACTTTGAACAATCAGCCTGCGATCTGGTGTTGCAAGAATTGCCGAAACTATACCGCAATCTTAAGATCAAAGATTTGCGCCAAAAGTTTAATACCTATTTTGCCCTTTTTCAAATTCACGAGGACTTTTTAACTCAGGATTTCTCGATTAAGTTTGAGGCCTCAACACGCCCAACTACTTGGCAAAAAGATAAAAATTATACGCTCCAAAACCTGACGAGCGCGGTTACTCCGCTCACGGTTTTGGGTCAAGTAGCCAGCTTGGAAAGCATTGAGGTAGATAAGATTGCTATCGAACCCAAGCGGGTGCGGGATGTGTTCGATTTGTGGTTTATTGGGCAGAAGCTGGGCAAGTCTGCCACCATGGATTTTACTGGCTTTGATCCCATGATAGTCCGCCGAGAATTGCACAAGTTTTTACCAGCAGCCCAAAGAAGGATGATTACAGCATGGCTACCAGAGAATTAAGTGATCTTCAGTTTATTAAGGTGCTCGAGCGCTATCAAAAGTCGTATTTTACGGTGGCAGATCTGCAAAAGATTCTCTCTATCACCGGTCGGAGTATTTACGTGACTATTTCTCGCTTAATTAAGAGTGGCGCATTAGTCAAGCTCAATCGAGGAATCTTTCAAGTGGAGTCCCAAACCAATCAAGTGGAGCAAACTGCCAATCAACTCTATTACCCCTCGTATATCTCCTTTGAGTCAGCCTTGGCGATTCATGGCATTCTGAGTCAACAGCCGTTTGAGATCAGTTTGGCTACCACGCAAAGATCTAAACATCTCATTCTGGGAGATCAATCAGTGGTTTACCACCAAGTCAAGCCTGTCTATTTTTTTGGGTTTACGTTGAAAAGCGGCCGGTATATTGCTGAGCCGGAAAAGGCTCTGCTGGATCAACTCTATTTGATCAGTCGGGGCCAAGCCATAAACGAAACTAACGAGTGGTCACTGATAGGAATGGATAAGGAGAAACTTCTTTCTTATGCAGCCATCTTTCCTCAGTCAGTTCAGACTAAACTACCTGAGTTACTCAAAAACTGGAATACCTACGCCATCACCAATCAAGATCACGATCGAATTGAGGCCACAATTTAATTTACCAACCACCAAGTGAACTCGAGATCTTGACTGATGGCTTGATCGATGGCGACTTTGAACTCGCCCTCCTTTTCTCCGGAATCAGGATTTTCAGCGGCTTGAGATTTGACATACAAAACTTGATTGCTAGTGGAGCCATGGGGAGTGACATAAATTAAAGTGGCGGGGGGAGAAATTAACGGATTATATAGCAAAATAGATTAAAAGGGGCATAGTAATAAGATTACAGGGGG
>DOZC01000072.1:0-4572 GCA_003518205.1 Minisyncoccota bacterium
CCAACCAAAAACCCGCTGATCATTAAAAAATAATTTATCTCCATCAATAAAAATAATACTAACTCTGGTATGTGAACTGGGTAAGTTCGCCACCCAGTCGGCTGTGGGATGACCGCCACCGATTCGTTCACCAGTAACCGGCTGGAGAATAAGTTGGCCAGTCATTTTCAAATGAACCAAAATCGTCAGGTTTGAATTTAACTTAAGCTGAAGAATTTTGGCTTGCCGAGTAATCGCCACGATTTTTCGGTTGATTAAAACTGCTGAATTACCTTGGAAACTTTTTGAGTGATGAACCTGAACTACTGCAATTGTTTTGTTTAAAATTCGCTCCTGGAGGCGGCGTTTAATGGTTTCAACCTCTGGGAGTTCGGGCATGACAGTTTAAACCTAAAAATAACTTCATCCAATAATTAATTTTTTTCTTATCTACTTCCCAATAATCATTCTTTTTAATGCAACAGGGTGTTTTTATACCAAAGCTGGGTCCAGTTTGCTCATTTTTAATGTTGAACCGAAATAATAATCCTTGGTAATTGAGGTTAGAGCGATAAACTTCTGATTTTGATTGAATTTTTTTCATAGTCTTTTCGAAGTTGTAATCATCACCAATTCGCCATAAATTAATTGGACCAATCGATAACCAGTGGTTAAAAACTCCAATGTTAACTTCGTCAAATGGATGCTGCAGCAAATATGGCCTACCAATAATTTTTTTATCTATCTCATCAATAAAATCACCAAATTTCAGGCTGGTGTAAAAAAGTTTTAAACAAACTTCAATAAATTTCTGCTTGTCTTGCAGCTGACAATTTTGATCTTGAAACAAGGTTAAAACAAAACGCTTGTCATCATCGGTTGAGTTCCAAATATATTCAACTATCAGTAATTCAAATTTTTCTTTAGCCAAATAGTTCTTGATATCTAATTGCGTGGGTCGATCGTCACAAGCAGAAATAATCCAGGCAGCCTCATATTTGCGATCTTTAGCAAATTGAATTACATCTGGACTGGTAGTCAGAATTTTTTGAAGTTCTAGTTTTAGCACAAACTTAGCCTCGATGCTGCGGCGCCCCAATTAGCCCGCATTTTTTGTATTTTAAACCGCTGCCACAAGGGCAGGGTTCATTACGACCAATCTTAACCTCGGCTAAGCCTGGTTGTGGCTGAGTCGTGCCGGCTTTAGCAGTCTGTAGGGCTGCCGCCAAATCACCAATCGAACCCTTCATCTGTCGCGGAGCTGGGGCTAAAGTGGGTGGAGTGGCATCAGAAACCTCTTTGGCCAAACTTTCATGAATATCATCTTTGCGAAGTTGCATTTTAGCTGGAATCGGGGATTGGGGTCTATTGGTCATGGGTTGAACTCGGAAGATACGACTAGCGATAGTGGATTCAATCGTTTGCATTAGCGTTTCAAACATCACAAAAGCTTCTTTTTGATACTCAGACAAAACCGTACGTTTGTCACCTCGCAACCAAATGCCTTCACGCAAAGCATCCATTTCGTCCAAGTGATCCATCCATTTTTCATCGATAGTAGATAGAGTCACAGCGCGCTCTAGCTCTCGCATTAAAGTTTTTCCAAACACCTTTTCACGAGCCTGGTAAGTTTCTTTGACCACCTGAAGCAAGAACTCAATTAGCTCAGTTGTGGTGGCATGTTGAGCTGCTTGATCGCGGAGCCGAGCTTGAGACGCATCGTCAAAAGGAATAATTTTAATAAATTCTTTGATAATGGCATCGATTTCATCTCGAGAAAAACCATCACTAGCTCGCAAAGTCACTAGAGTGGTTAAATCTTGCTCCAGATAATCCATAATTTGAGTTTTGAGCGAAGTTTCAACCCCTGCTGAGGCTAACTCCAACAATGAGCGGCGCCGGTGATAAACGATATCCCGATGTTGATTCATCACATCGTCAAACTCCACCAGGCGTTTGCGTTGATCAAAGAAAAAACCTTCGACCTTAACTTGAGCTGATTCAATTGACTTACTCACCATGCCGTGTTCAATTGGCTGATCATCTTCGATCTTTAAAAAGTCCATAATTTTAGCGATTTGGTCACCGCCAAAAATTCGCATAATATCATCATCCAAAGCCACAAAAAATTGGGTTGATCCCGGATCACCCTGCCGACCTGACCGACCCCGCAACTGGTTATCAATTCGGCGGGATTCGTGTCGCTCGGTAGCAATAATACACAAACCGCCAGCGGCAACTACTTCGTCGTGAGCTAATTGCCATTTTTCCAAAGCTTTGGCATATTCACCCAGTTTATAGTTAGCGGCATTTACCGAAGCCGGTAACCCCAAATATTTAAACTCTGCCGGCATGGCCGTCTTTTCCTTACTCAAAGTTTTTTTGCGAAAATCCTTCAGTTCCGGCTTGGCGCCACCCAAAACAATATCTACTCCACGGCCAGCAATGTTGGTGGCTACTGTGATGGCATTTTTTTTGCCGGCATCAGCAATAATAAAAGCTTCTTTTTCATGATTTTTAGCATTCAAAATTTGATGTTCAATGCCTTTGCGCTTCAAAAAGTCCGCAATAACTTGGTTATGATCAATTGATCTAGTGCCAATTAAAATCGGTCGGCCTGACTCGTGAGCAAATTCCACTTCTCGTACAATAGCTGAATATTTGGCAGCCACTGTTTTATAAACCGTGTCCACTTTATCTTCTCGAATCATCGGTTTATGAGTAGGAATTACCAAGACATCAGTGTGATAAATTTTATTAAACTCTTCCGCCTCAGTCGCGGCAGTACCGGTCATGCCAGAAAGTTTGGTGTAAAGTCGAAAATAATTTTGCAGTGAAATAGTGGCCAGAGTGCGAGATTCTTGCTGGATGGGCACTCCTTCTTTGGCCTCAATAGATTGATGCAGCCCATCGGAATAACGCCTCCCATACATTAGTCGGCCAGTATGCTCATCGACAATAATCACCTGATTGTCTCTAACAATGTACTCAGTATCTCGGTGATAAAGAGTGGCGGCCTTGAGAGCAGCTTCAACATGATGAATGGTGTCAAAACTTTCTTCGTAAAGATTTTTCACACCCAATTTTTGTTCGATTCTTTTAACTCCCAAATCGGTTAAATTGACACTTTTGGCTTTTTCATCCAACTTAAAATCTTGGTCTTTAACTAAAGACCTCACCATAATGGCGTAGTCATAATATTTTTTGGTGGGTTCACTATCTGGCGCCGAAATAATCAATGGGGTTCTGGCCTCATCAATCAGAATTGAATCCGCCTCATCCACAATCGCGAAATGATGGGCAAAATCAACCCGTTGCACCATTTGTTCTAACGATTGAACCATGTTGTCACGCAAATAATCGAACCCAAACTCATTATTAGTGCCATATGTAATGTCAGCTGCATAGGCTTCGCGACGGGCGATGGGTTTAAAATGCTCCAATCGTTCATCACCTCGATCTTCACCTTCAAAAGCTGGATCATAAATCTTAGCTTGATCATGCACGATTACCGCAGTACTCAGTCCCAAAAAGTGATAAATCTGTGCCATCCAACCAGCTCCAACCTCAGCCAAATAATCATTCACTGTCACCAAGTGTGAGCCCTTGCCCAAAAGAGCATTAAGATAGAGTGGCGCCGAAACCGTGAGCGTTTTACCCTCACCAGTTTTTTGTTCAGTGATGTTGCTGTAATGCAGTGCCACTCCGGCTAAAAGTTGGACATCAAAATGACGCAATCCCAAGACTCGGCGTGAAACTTCCCGCACAGTGGCAAAAGCTTCTGGCAAGATTTTTTCCAGAGCTGCCGCTTCAGCTGCCTTGACAGCTTCAGGATTAGTTTGATCCACATCAGCTAATTCTTCGGTTAGTAAGGTCTGGAATTTTTGAGTTTGTTTGGCCAACTTTGCATCTGAAAGTTTTTGAATTTCTTCCTCAAGAGCATTAATCTGATTCACTTGTTTTTGGTAACGATCGAGTTTTTTCTGATTTTCGTCAAAAAACTGGGTCAAAAATTTCAACATAGTAGCTGATTAAAGCACGAATAAAGCCTGAAAACAAGGCAAGACAAAAATGCAAAACAAATAACAAACTTTTTTTAAGTTAGCGAATTTTTTTAAACACGACCACTGAAAAACCATCGTCTGAAGAAAATTCTTTTAATTGTTGAAAGTCTGAAGATTCACTAAGCAAATTCAGTGGTACCCCACCTTCGTTTGGGGCAAAGTGATTATCCCAAAAAATTAGACCTTGGTTAATAATGCCATTGCTTATGAAAACATTCTTATTCGCAATTTGAATTTCCAAGTCATTAAAAGGATCTTTATAAAGATAATATGGGACAAAGGGATCAAAATAATATATTTTACTAGTTTCAAAATAACTATTTCGATACCAAATGACTGCTTCTTGTATTGCGGCAGTTTCTCCAGAATTATTAATAAACAAATTTTTAGCTCTATTTATGGTTGTAAAAACTGTATGTATGCCAATAAATACCACCAAATATAACAGCCATTGAGCCGGCACAAATTTTTTACTTACATTAATAATTGAATTCATACCCTTCAAAGCAATAATAGCTGATAGTCACAA
>DOZC01000072.1:4684-8297 GCA_003518205.1 Minisyncoccota bacterium
GGTCCCCCCCCCGCCACAACTCTTAGCATACCCAGGGATCGACCTATACCAAGCCACCAAACTAGCGAGTGGGCAAAAATGTACGTAAAAAATATACCCACAATAAGTAATAATTCAATGATTTTTGTTATCCTTTTTTTACCATTATTGTTTTTAATATCTACAAAGCTTGCTACTACTCCAACCCAAAAAAACATTTCAACTATTGGTCCAAATAAATAATTTTTATTTATAAAAAAATGCTCTAAAGAACCCTTACCATAAACTGAATATGCCTCAAGTGGATATGGGCTACTATTGAAAAAATAAAAGAAATCTTGTTTAAAAAAATGTGATAGTAAACCAAAAATAATCATGCCTGAAAAAACTAGTGGAATTATCCTGTATTGTTTGACAAAAATAAGTGACATTACAATAAGTGGAAAAAAAATGAATCCTTCATTTCTAACTAAAGGAATTATAGATATAACAATCGCTGATAGTACAAACTTTTTACTTAAAAACAAACTTACCGTTGTAGCCACAACAAAACTAAACAAAATTTCTGTCAAGCCTGATTGCATTACTACAAAATATATTGGTGTAAACAATAAAAAAACAATTGATAACCAACTATTTTGATTATGGGTCTTTTTAGAAATTATATATGTGACATACCCAGTTAAAATTCCTATTATGACGTTAAAGATTTTTAAACCAATATAACCAAATTGAGAAAATGGCGCACTCAAAATGGTAAATATTGGTTTGCCCCAAAGATCAAGCAATAGTCCTGGATGTGAAACTGAATATTTAGAAATAAAGTAATGAGCGATCTCATCACTACCATCTGCAAACATTTTATTTGTCCAAGAAATATATGAAAAAAATCCAAGTAATATAAACAATAATAAAATTGGAAAATTTTGCTGAAGTTTTATCAACATTAATGCTTAATTAATCTTTTCTTTTCCGAGATATTCCCAGAGCACTTCCGGCACTCTAACACTGCCATCAGCCTGTTGATAGTTCTCCACAATCGCAGCCAAAAGTCTGGGTGAGGCTGCCACGGTATTGTTTAAAGTATAGACAAACTTAGTGGTGCCATCTTTGGCTCGGTAGCGAATATTTAAACGGCGAGCTTGAAAATCATTAAAATAGCTGGCTGAGTGAGTTTCTCGATATTTATCTTGAGATGGGAACCAGGTCTCAATGTCATATTTTTTCCGTTGTCCCGCTCCCATATCGCCAGAACACATGAGTAAAACTTGATAAGACAATCCTAAATTCTGCAATAATTGCTCTGAAAAACCCACCATTTTTTGGTGCCAATCACGAGTGACGGTTTCATCGGCAGTCGTTAAAACCACTTGCTCCACTTTGTTGAATTGATGAACTCTAATTACACCCTGAGTGTCTTTGCCATAAGTACCGACTTCTCGTCTAAAACAAGGTGAAATTCCCACCATTTTAATTGGCAAATCGCTTTCATTTAAGGTTTCTTCTTGATAATAAGCCGTCAAAGCCACTTCAGCTGTACCCGCTAGAATTTGACCATCTTGAGTTTTATAGTGATCCTCATTGCCCCACGGAAAATAACCCGTACCAATCATGGCTTCAGGATTTACCAAAACTGGAGCCGCTATTGGCATAAAACCTTGCTTAATCATCATATCCAAAGCATATTTGAGCACTGCCTGTTCTAGCAGCAAGCCGTCATTTTGCAAAAAGTAAGTTCGAAATCCCCCGATTTTTACTGCTCGTTTGGTATCAAGCATTTTCAAATTTTCCATCAGTTCTTGATGGGGTTTGGGTAAAAAATCAAATTTTGGTTGTTCACCAACTTGGCGCACCACTTGATTGGCCGATTCATCTGGGCCAACTGGCACATCATCAGCTGGGACGTTGGGAATCTGCAATAAGGCTGTTTTAAAAACTGTTTCGATCTCAGAAAGTTTGGGCTCGAGTTCTTTCAACTGAAGTTTGATGACTTTCCCGGCTTCAATTTGGTCTGAGCTGGGTTTGCCACCAGTTTTGACAGCTTGCTTAACTGCTTCAGCATTAGCATTAGCCTCGCTTCTGAGTTTTTCTACTTTCACCAACAGTTGGCGGCGTTTTTCATCCACCTCCAATAACTGGTCTACAACTTTAGGATCAAGTTGTTTGTTAACACAACTTTGGCGAACAAGAGCGGCGTTAGTTCTAATGTAGGCAATATCTAGCATAATCAGTTCCTTAGTCAGTTTTCGGCATGGCTTGAAAAACTTGAATTAAAAAGGCTACATGTTCTTCTGGAGTTTTACCAATCAGTTCAAACCCTGAATTTATATCTTCGCGACTAACATTGGCCGCAAAAGCTTTGTCTTTAATTTTTTTCTGGATGGATTTAACCTCCATACCTTCAAAACCAGTGGGTCGCATCAGTGAAGCTGCATGCATTAAGCCAGATAGCTCATCACAAGCAAACAAATATTTATCTAGTAAAGTTTGAGCTGTGACGCCAGTACGACTGGGTGCGTGAGCTAAGATAGCTTGGCGAAGTTCGGCCGGATAACCAGCCAACATTTCAGCCACAGCTTTGTTGGGGTGTTCATCTGGAAATGCTTCCCAATCTAGATCATGCAGTAGTCCGGTTTGATACCACAATTCACTATTCTCACCCAAAACTTTGGCGTAAGCCTCCATTGCCGCTGCTACCATATAGCAGTGATGAGCGAGTTTGGCGTTTTTGATGTATTGAGTCAAAAGCAATTCGTTAACTGAACGAGCAGGAAGAGAACCACCAGGAACTAACTGAACTGCTGGTGAAGAAATAATTGGTTCAATTTTAGAAATTTCGGCTTTTATCTGAGCACTTTTAACCGGTCGCAGTGTTGGAAATGCAATCACTTCCCGAATACTCCACGTGTTAGTCAGAAACATCACAAGTCGATCAATGCCAATGCCAATGCCACCTAGTGGCGGCATGCCATATTCCATGGCCTCCAAAAACTCTTCATCTACCGGATGAGCTTCAGCGTCACCCTGGCGTAGGTGTTTTTGTTCATTTTCGAAGCGAGACCGCTGATCTAATGCGTCGGTAATCTCACTCCAGCCATCACCAATTTCTTTGCCAGCAATATAGCCCTCAAATCTTTCAACTAAATCTGGATTAGTGCGATGTTGTTTGGCTAGGGGACTAACTTCTTTGGGATAATCAATAATCCAAGTCGGTTGGATTAAATGCGCTGGCACTAGATGATCGAATATGGCAAAAATGGCCTTACCTCGACTGAATTCACCTAGCGGCTTAATTCCATTTTTAGTTAATAAAATCTTTAAAGCTTCATCATCAGTTTCAGCCAGTTTAATTCCGACATGCTGTTCTAGAGCCGCAGCCATAGTTAGACGTGGCCATTTTTCACCCACATCGATTTCATACTCCATGACCTTCATTTTGGTGGTGCCGTGAAGTTTCATCACTAAATGCCGCACCAAGCCTTCCGCCACATCCATCATCCGGTGATAATCCGCGTAGGCCTCATACCATTCGATCATGGTAAATTCCGGATTGTGCGTCCTGTCAATGCCTTCGTTGCGGAAGTTTCTGCCGATTTCAAAAACCTTTTCCATTCCGCCGACCACGAGCCTTTTT
>DOZC01000070.1:0-10231 GCA_003518205.1 Minisyncoccota bacterium
AAAGGTTTGGGAGAAATGAATCCAGAACAACTTTGGGACACTACCATGAATCCCAAAACCAGAATTGTCAAAAAAATCAGCATCACTGACGCTGAAAAATCTGATGCCATTTTCACTACCCTGATGGGTGATGAAGTTGCTCCTCGGAAAAAATTTATTCAGACTCACGCCAAAATGGCTAATTTGGATGTTTAATCCAAGAAAGGAAGTTTATGTCAGATTCAATTAAAGTCCTCATCGAAATTCCCGAAGGTTCCAACGTTAAATATGAATTGGACGAAAAAACTCAAGAGCTTTGTGTCGATAGATTTCTGCCAACTGCCATGAACTATCCCGTCAACTATGGTTTAATCATGGGCACTCATGGCGAAGATGGCGACGCCCTGGACGCTTTGGTATTTTTATCGAAACCCATCATTCCCGGCGTAGTCATTAAATGTAAAGTTATTGGTTTACTCGAGATGGAAGATGAAGCAGGCGTAGATCACAAAATCGTGTGTGTTCCAGCTAAAACTAAAATCGACCCGATTTGTGGAGCCTGGGAATCACTCTCCGATGTACCAGAAGCCAAAAAACGAGAAATTCGGCATTTTTTCGAACACTACAAAGACCTCGAAGCGGGTAAGTTTGTGAAACTCAAAGACTGGAAAGATGTCACTGCCGCTCAAAAAGTTCTAGAAGCTGGCGTACATCGTTTTGAGGAAATGGCTGATTAATCAAAGTTTTTTCTCCTACTTCAAGAAAGTGCAATCATGATCGACCTCGACTCCTCCGAATTAACCACCACTGATAAAACCATCACCGATGACTCAGACTCAAACTCGCCTGACTCGGAAACCTCCCAACTAACGGAAAAAATGTTGATAGATGAGTCACTGATTGGCACTATCGAAGAAACTCGCTTCGGCAAAATCAAACACATTTCGATCGTCGATGAGATGGAAAAAAGCTACTTGGATTACGCCATGAGCGTCATCGTCGCTCGAGCTCTGCCAGATGTGCGAGATGGTTTAAAACCAGTCCATCGCCGAATTTTGTACTCGATGTACAAAAGCGGTATTCACCACTCCAGTGGCTACAAAAAATCAGCCAGAATTGTCGGTGACGTTTTGGGTAAATATCACCCTCACGGCGATGCGCCAGTTTACATGGCTTTGGTAAGGCTGGCTCAAGAGTTCAGTATGCGTTATCCCTTGATCGATGGCCAAGGTAACTTTGGCTCCATTGACGGCGATAGCCCAGCTGCCATGCGGTACACCGAGGCTCGGTTGGCCAAAATCTCTGGAGAGCTTTTGAGTGATATTCAAAAAAATACCGTTGGCATGATTGATAACTTCGATGGTTCTCTCAAAGAACCCATCGTTTTACCCACCAAACTCCCCAATCTTCTATTAATGGGATCGGAAGGCATCGCAGTAGGTATGGCCACCAAAATTCCTCCTCACAATCTAACTGAGGTGAACGCAGCAGTGATTGCCATGATTAAAGCTGGCAAAGCTACCGCCACCCTTTCACCAAGCCTTCTCGAGGAAAATAGCGCCACTGCCACTTCTAAAAATCCGGCTTTTAAAGACCAAGTGGTAGCTCCCGCTGTGATCGATCGGCTCCTGGCCACTCCAGCCGAGCAACTCGCCGGTCAATTCAGTACTGAAATTACCGTCGATGAAATCATGGAATACATTCATGGCCCAGATTTTCCCACCGCGGGCATCATTTATGATTTTGCCACCATTAAAATCGCCTACCAGACCGGCAAGGGGAGAGTGGTGATTCGCGCTAAAGCCAACATTGAAGAAGGCGAGAAGGGCAGTTTTAAGATTGTGGTGACCGAGTTACCCTACCAAGTCAACAAAGCCAAACTTTTAATGAAGATTGCCGATATGGTGCGCGACAAAAAAATTGTTGGCATTCGAGCTCTGCGAGATGACTCAGACCGTAAAGGCATGCAGATCACCATCGAGCTCAAGCGCGACGCCAAACCCAAAGTCATTCTCAACAAACTTTTTAAATACACCGAACTCCAGACCAGTTTTGCCATGAACATGGTGGCTCTCAACAGCGAGGGTACGCCTCAGTTGATGAACATCAAACAAGTTCTCAAAGAATACATTGTGCACCGCCAACATGTCATCGTACGCCGCAGCCAATTTGAACTGGCTGAAGCTCGCGACCGATCTCACATCCTAGAAGGCCTACTGATAGCTTTAAATCATCTGGATGATGTCATTGACACCATTCGCAAATCTAAAGATTCCGAGACAGCTCATCACTCTTTGATGACTAAGTTTGATTTGAGCGAGATTCAAGCCACCGCCATCCTCGAAATGCAGCTCAAACGTTTGGCCGCCCTCGAGCGCCAAAAGATTGAAGATGAATACAAAACTGTTCAGGCTACCATTGGTCAACTCGTCAAACTTCTCGGTCATGCTGACGAAATTCTCGGAATTATCGTGACTGAAACTAACGAACTCACCAGTCTTTACGGCGATATCCGTCGCACCAAACTCATCAAGGGCAAAATTGGCGAATTCAGCGAAGAAGATCTGGTGGCAGACGAAAACACTGTGATTACTTTAACTGAAAGTGGTTACATCAAACGCCTCAGTCCAGCTTCATTCCGATCTCAATCTCGAGGTGGCAAAGGTGCCATGGGCTTGACCATGAAACAAGAGGATATGCTCAAATGCCTGGTAAGTTGTACCACTCATGACACTTTGCTGATTTTTACCAACCAAGGCAGAGTTTTCAAAACCAAGGCTTACGAACTGCCAGATGCCAGTCGCCAGGCCAAGGGCACTGCGATTGTGAATCTCCTCAACCTCAAGTCTGAGGAACGAGCCCAATCCATCATTGTTCTCAATGAACAAGCTGATGGAGAAAAATACATCACTTTGGCCACTCGCCAGGGTTTGGTTAAAAAGACTGCCGTGAAACTTTATGAAAACATTCGTCAAAATGGGATTGTAGCCATCGTTCTCAATTCCGATGACGAATTGGTTTGGGGCAGAATCACCTCTGGTAAGGATCATCTCATGTTGATTTCATACGCCGGCAAATCCATTCGCTTTTCCGAAACTGAAGTCAAAAATTCCCAACGTGACACCAAGGGTGTCCGCGGCATCACTCTTGGATCCGATGACTACGTCATTGGCGTTGAAGCTTTCCCTGACACTAAAGCCATCACCGACAACACCGCCCTCCTGATCGTGACTCAAAATGGCCTGGGCAAACGGACTTTGCTGTCCCAATATCCTGTCCAAAAGCGCTCCGGCTTGGGTGTTAAAGTCGCTGATATTACCACTCGTACCGGCAAAGTCGCCGCCGCCAAACTCCTGGGCGAAGAGCACGAAGACGTGGTCATTAGTACCAAAGAGGGGACTACCATCAAACTTCCTCTCAAAGGCAAAACCATCCCCCTGCTCACTCGTCCCACTCAAGGTGTCATTTTGATGAAACTCAAAAGTTCTGACCTAGTGGTGGCCGTGGCCTTGGTTGAAGGTGACCCGGAAAAAGAGTAGAGTTAAAGTTGTATGACTGAAGCTTCTGAAACTGCTAGGCCAAAAACGCCCCCCCCTTACCTGCTGAGACAGCGTTTCAAGGTCAATGGGACAATTTAATAGCTGCCAACTCAGCAGAACAAAAACTAAGCCAAGCTTTTGAAACTATCATTGCTGAACTGAGAAAAATCGTCATAAACCGCCCCAATAGCGACACTGGCAATACCGCTAGCGCTTTGGCTAGTGTTTTGGCACAGGCTCAAAAATCAACTGAGGCGAGATTTATTTGTAGTACTTTTGATAATAACCTTGCTTTGACAAGACACCAAGAAGTTTCTCTAGAGTCCGCCAAAAATGCTGCAGCAACCATCAACTATCTTGGCCAGAACCTCATCACTGCCCGAGCCATTGCGGCTCCACTCACCCCTGGAGAATTGAGTAATTATCGCACCAGTCCTTATCAGATCGAGATCACTATTTCAGCGCGGTTGTCAAAAACTGCTGCGGCGGCAGTAACATCAGCGGTTGAACAACCAGTCCCAATTGTCATTAATCCTGAAAAACAAAGAACCTCTGGCTTAAGCCCGGCTGAGAAAAAAGCCGCAGTTGAGATTGAAGCCGCAACTACCCTGAAAGATATTCTAGAAATTGTTACATACCTTGAAACACATTCATCTAATGAGGCTTTCCGAGGTCATTTATCTTCTAATCTTATCAGCCAAATTATGGCCAAACTCCAATCCCCTAACTCAGAAACTGCCCATCAAACACAAATTCTTTGTTTTCGTCTTTATAATTTTCTCGATCTTGCATCCAAAGTTACTGAATTAGTGGACGCCACCCTTGCTCAACTCAAAACCTTCCAAAACCCAGATTCAACCACTGGTCAAATTATTACCTGCCTAGAGCGACTCAATGAACTTGATCACATCTGGGTTACTAATGAGGGGACAAAACTGCGATCAGCAGCCGATATTTTAACAACTGTTTCAGCTGTTGCTCTTGCCGCTGAGAAAAGTAACTATAAAGAGGTAAATCGGCTGATCGACAAAGTCACTAGCCTCAACTATCTCTGCTATCGAGTCTATGACGACGTCACTAATGATTGGACAAGATTGATCAAGTTTTTAAACCAGCCACCCAAGTCATTTAAAAGCAGCTATATTAAATGGAAAAAGGCCTAGGCTAAGATTGCGGCCTCCAAACTCCGCCAATAATTTTCCCCAAATATTTCCTTCGGTTTCCGCAAATATATCAAAAAAGCTACTAAGCTATATATTTATTGCAAAATAGGTCAGAATTATTGGCTCAAACCCCTCAAACAGCCCAAGCATTAGTCTTTCTACCAGCTGCCACTAATCCAACCTCGGCCATTTTGACCCAGGAAATCCTCTGAGAGAGAGCGGGGGAGAGACTCAAAAAAAACCAATTTATGGAAAAAGTGGACCGAAGGGGGCTCGAACCCCTGACCTCCTGCATGCCATGCAGGCGCTCTAGCCAACTGAGCTACCGGCCCTTTTGGGACTTTGAAATCTGACAACGGATTGAAATTATAACAAAACCCCTCCGATTAGGTAGAGGCAGAAGCCGCTGCTAAATCCCCGCCCAACTCAACCCTCCGATACCTCTCTCCCCACTGTCAAAATCCCCCTGCAACCCCTCACCTGATGGCTTTAGATTAAGTGGTAAATAGTAAAATATGGTAAGCATGTTTTAGGTCGATAATAGATAGGTTTGAAATATTAAGACTCTTTTTGATGATGTATTAAACCGACCTCACTTCCCAACCAAGGCTCGCAAACCTGCTAGCCCATAGTGTTGATAGAGCAAACCAAGCTCACAATCACGAACTAGATTGCTCAATCTAGTAACACTCACCAGGTTAGGTTTTTCTTGATTAGGGGAATTTTTAAAAACTGTTAGCCTTAAAAAGGCTTGTTGTATGGCCATAAAATCCTCAACTCGAGAATTAGCAGAGTAGAGGAGTGTCTGCTAATTTCCATCCAGGCTAATTTCCAAAGCTGCTCGAGGCCGGCCAGTCTCAAGCCCAGCTCCAGTCCAGGCCTCACTCAGACATCTTGGAATGGAACTTATCATATGCCTGTTTTAATTGTGGTTGAGTCACATGGGTGTAGATTTGAGTCGTAGCGATATTCTTATGTCCCAACATTTCTTGAACATCCCGCAGTCCCGCCCCATTGGAAAGTAGGTCAGTGGCAAAGCTGTGACGGATGCTATGGGGACTCAGCTTGATCGGCAATTTGGCCAAACGACAATACTGGTCTACCAGTCGCTGCACACTCCGGGTTGTCAGCCGCATCTCCTCACCGTCAGCAAATTGGTCAGCTTGAGTTCCAGAAAAACGGATGAAGACTGGCCGCCAATTATCCTGCCGCGTCACCAACCACCGGCTCAGCCACTGTCGCGCCCGCTGACTCAAAAACACCACTCGCGGCCGTCGTCCCTTACCGATCACCCCAAACTCTGATCGATCTAAATCGATTTGATCCCGGTTCAGCCCCACCAACTCGCTCACCCGCAACCCCGTAGAAAACATCACTTCCAGCATAGCCTTATCCCGTAAACCGCTGGGAGTACTGATGCTGGGTTGATTTAACAGCCGTTCCAACTTGTCGGCCATTAGAAATTTCATTGGGGTTGACTCACCTTTGGGTAGCTCAATCTTTTCTGGATTCAGTACTAAGGCGTCCTGTTTGACTAGCCACTTAAACCACGATCTCAAAGCAATTATGTAGTAGCTTTGAGTCCGTTTCGATAGTGTTCGACCCTGTTTGTCCACATAGCGAGATAGATAGACCCGGTACTTTCTGAGGATAGTGGTAGTCAATTGGCGCAAGTTTTTATAACCCTCATCGGCATACCATAGCGAAAATTGCCGTAGGTAGTGACTGTAGTTACGAATGGCTAATGGGCTAACATTGCGCTCCACCTCCAACGCTTCCAAGAAATCTGCTAAGGCCAAAGCGGGGATGGTTGAGACTGCCATGCTATGAGCCTACCATAGTTATTTTGATTTTACGACATAGCTCAAGTTGGCCTTGTACTATGTCACCGACCAACGTAAAATTAGGCCGCAGGGCAAAGTTCTTACCGTCACAACTATATCATAGGCAAACAAAGCCATTCAAAAACCAGTTTTCGCTATCAACTCAGTTTGGCAGAGGACAGCCTTCTCTGCTAAAATTAGTATTGGGAATTTTAGACTGCCGCTTCAGTGTAATTTCTAGACTGTTCCAGACAACTTATCTCGATTTAGACCTATGTCTCTGCTTGGTTTTTGATAGCAAGTCAAAGATTGGGCCCAAGGATTTTTAAGAGAACCTTCGAAGTCGGACTGAAATTATATTCAAGTCACTAAGACACATTAACCTTAGTTTGACTTCAGTTTGTCATAAATTTCATTTCACCTAGAGGGGAGTCTGTCAGAGGCTCAAAATCGGCTTTTTAGACTCTGAGCTGACCCAATAGCCGTTTTGAAACTCAACCCCAAAATGAAAATTAGCCGGCTACTACAATCTTTATGATCATTTAGTTGAGAATCAGCCTAAAGCAAAAAAGCCAGGGCCAACCAACGGGGCAGAAATCAAGCCAAGGACCCTCAAAAATCCCTCCAATTGGGAACTTTAACGCCAAGAATCATAATTCCCAAACCGATTTAAAAACCGAGCTTATGTCGTAAAAGTAATATTGTGCGACATAGCTAACTCAGCAAAATTAGGTTGGGGTTCTTGGATGGAGAGAGGGTCTACAAACCACCTCCACTCACTGAGCATTGGGTCGATGGTTGTAACTTATTTAAACACAAATTAACTCCTTCCCCAGAGATGCCTGCCTCATTGAGCCACCTCTGCCAGTTTTGTTTTTTTATCACTAACACCAGTACAATCCAGATGTGACTCCTGGAGGCTTCGGGTTTTTTTCTTTTTCACGCCCTATGGCTTCAACTAGCTTCAAACAGGACTATTTTCACACCCAGGCATTTATGCCAAATAAGTTTTGACGGTTGCTGCGGCAAAGATCGTTTTTCTAGATCAGAAGTCAACTATTTTCATGAGTTTTCCACAGGCCAGATATTTCTTGCAGCTGCTGCATCAAAAGCCACTCTTCTAGATCACAAGGTATCATAATTATCAGCGCCTCAAGCCTGATTAACTAAGCCTATAACTATTTTCACCAGCTTTTCACAGGGGTTGTTTGAGAACTAAACAGAGCTCAACTACACTATATCAAACTATATCACTTCCCTTTCCCCCTTGAGGTGTCAAGAAAAAAAACTCTCACCTCTCGCCTGTTCAAAATGCCGATTTTTCAAGCCTTTAAATAACTCTTTAAAAGCCCATTTAAATCTGAAATTCGCCAAACTCTGACCAAGCTTGGCAAGCTTTTATTGGTTGTGGAGTCACTTTTATGAGTTGAAATTTAATGTCTGGAGGCAAAATTCTAGGTTTCCTCCGCTCTAGCCTAGCCAAAAATTACCTCTGGTGGTAGCCTGGAGAAAAAACCCAAAAAAGCGGCTTATTTCCACGGAAACAGTCCCAAAAACAACCCGCCCAATAGAATAGCTACCCAACTATATTCTTGCAAAACATTATAAAATAGGCGCCCCTTGAGGAGATTTTGGAGTACACTCGAGGCCAAATAGACTAAGGCCATGATAAAAAGAGAGCTGTACCAAATTGGCATCGGCAGGAGCGACAAAAGCACGCTAAACTCGGCTAAGATTAGAGTCACAATTCCACTGAGAATTATAACCTCCCGACTCACAAAGTTTTCGAGTCTCACCGACCAGAGAGTCATTAAAACCAGGAAAAAATGGGCCAAAGCCACTAAACCTGCCACTCCATAAAACGGCAAACCTAGTGAAAAAATGGTGTTGGTGAGTAAAAGTGAAGTAATCAAGGTAAAAAACAAGCCAATTGCATGAGCCGCATAAAGTAACTGAATTGTGCGACCCTTAGCTACTGAAAAAATATTAGCCGTCAAATACAATGCGTACATCCCAACCCCAAAAATTCCCAAGATGATTAACTGGCTCATCAGGCTAGTTGGTAGTAAAAAGTAAAATAAACCGACTGCGCCGGCATACAAAGCCGGCTGAGGCACAATAGTTAACCATTCATGCGGCTGTAAATCCTCCGCCAATGCCCAAGCCGAAGCCAAATATGACAAAATCACAAATCCAGCCACCGCCCAATACCGCCAGTCAAAACTGACATATTGCAGGGCAAACAAACCCAAACTCAATAGGATACTCACAATGACAAATTTTTCTCGTCGTCTCATATCTGATTTCCGATTTCTGATTTCGGGTCTCAGATGAGTGTACCGCCCAAATAGCGCATTGACAACCCAACTCAGAGCCAGTATTCTTCAGTGGAATTTTTGACCTATGCAGAAGCTTTCCCTACTTCGCCAGACAGCCATTCAAGCTGCCAAAGACCTTGCTTGGGACCAAGCAGTGGTAATCAACCAAGAAATTTTGGCCCAAGAACCCAATGATCTTGAGGCGTTAAACCGATTGGGGCTGGCTCAAATGCTGCTTCAAAAGCTAGCTGCGGCCAAAAAAACTTTTCAATCAGTGATTAAGATTGATAAATCCAATATTATTGCCAATAAACACCTCAAAAAACTTGCCAATAACCAAATTGGTTCGGTAATGACTTTTTCGGATAGTTATTTTATCGAGGAACCGGGCAAAACCAAAATCGTGGATCTAGGTCGACTGGCCGGCAAACAAGTTCTGATGACTCTCTCGGTTGGTCAATCGTGCAAACTAGTGGTGAAAAACCATTTTATTTGCATCGAAGTCAATGATGTTCACATTGGAGCGCTACCAGAAGACCTTTCAGCTCGACTCACAAAATTAATCAAGAATGGCAATGAATATTCCTGTCAAATTCACTCTGGTACTGAAAAAATGTGCAGAGTTTTGATTAAAGAAACCAAAACCTCAGAAAAAAATGCCAATGTTCAGTCTTTCCCGGTATCCAAATCCGCTCTCTCTGGCCAGATTGGCGATGATTTTATTTTGGAAGACGAAGTTCCCATCCAATTGGAAGACGGCGAATCAGACGTAAATATCGAATCTGCTCTCGAAAAAATCACCGATTTTTCCTAATTTTCACCCACATTACAAAAAAAATTAGCGTGAACTGTCGTTCCCAACCAAAATTACAATTGGAGCTCGGTAGGTCGAAGTTTCCAAGGTGTTGGATTCAATCACCACCGGCACCGCCAAAACACCTCTGAGTTTCTCAGCTACTGACTCACAAGTGGCTTGACTAGCTGGATCCAACCACAAATGAGTTTGCTCGGCTCCCGCCAATTCAGCACTAACTCGCACTACACTATAACCATCAGCTGCTAACACCTGGCTCAATTGGCGCGCCAAACCCTTAATGCCAGTGGCGTTGACCACTGCCACCGCACACTGATTGGCCAAAGGTCCCGCAGTTGATATCAAATCACTTTGCCAATGAAATTGGGTTTGATCAGCGAACCACCGCCACCGCCAAGCCAACTTCCAAGCTGAAAAATTTTTTACTCTTTCAGAGAATTTTAGATCCTTATACCAAATTCTTTGCCAATACAACTTTTCAACTTCTCTGATGGGTATTGACCCGAATTTTGTCAAAGTTTCTGGCTGAAGTTGAGCCTGCCATTTAGGTAATTCCGACCAAGGTACCACCTCATCAACAATAGCTCCAGTGATG
>DOZC01000070.1:10335-10606 GCA_003518205.1 Minisyncoccota bacterium
CAGTGATTAAACTAAAGGTAGCTCGCACATGGTTTTGACTTCGGTGATCGATTTGGAGCAAAGGATATACCGCTGCCAATTTATACAACCCATAACCATTGAGCAGCTCAGTTTCTTGGTTGGCCGGCAAACTTTGCCAAATAATGGTTTGAGTTTCTGGTTGAAGTTGAGCCACCCAGGGACCAGTTTGACTTCCGACGTGAGGATCAACAAACACCAAAGTAGCTGGATCAGTCACCGGCCAAAACTTGGTAAATTGACCCTTAAACCA
>DOZC01000065.1:0-5059 GCA_003518205.1 Minisyncoccota bacterium
TACTATGGAAGGAGTAATTTTTTTTGAGGAAAAACTATGTTTGAATTAACTGGAAAAAAAGCTATTGTGACCGGTGCTTCGAGTGGCTTGGGAGTTCAATTTGCTCTAGCATTAGCCAGGCAAGGAGCCGATGTAGCTTTGCTGGCGCGGCGTCTGGATAGGTTGGAAGCAGTTAAAGCTCAAATTATGGCCTTGGGAAGGCAATGTTTGGCTATTAAATGTGATGTGAGTGTAGAAACAGAGGTTCAAGCTGCAGTAGCTCAAGTAAACCAAGCTTTTGGCAGAATTGACATTTTGGCCAATAACGCGGGGGTTTCAGCTATTGCTCCGGCAGAACAAATGACTGAAGCTGATTGGGATAAGGTCATTGATATTGATCTCAAAGCAGTGTGGTTGATGGCCAAGCATGTGGGTCAATACATGATCAATCAAGGTTATGGCAAAATCATCAACACCAGTTCCATATTTGGTTTAGTAGGTAACAGTTCGTTTCCAGTAGTGGCTTATCATGCTGCCAAGTTTGGGGTAGTGGGTTTGACCAAAGCCTTGGCAGGTGAATGGGCTAAACACAATATTACCGTGAACGCGATTGGGCCGGGATTTTTCGACTCAGAAATGACTCACGCCGTGATTGAAACTCCGGACTTTAACCAATATGTGGCCGCTGGTTGTCCCATGAAACGAATTGGTCGTGAGGGTGAGTTAGATGGAGCGATGATTTATTTTGCCTCAGATGCCTCAAGTTATACCACTGGTCAAATTATTGCGGTGGATGGTGGTTGGACGAGTATTTAAAATAACTAATGAGCCGTTCATTAGGCCGGGGTTTTTGGCAGATACTTTTTGAGAGTTTCAACTGAGTGTGCGAGTTTAAGTTTTTCTTCCCATGAGAGTTTAATTTCTAGGGCTTGCTCTACTCCACTTCGACCCAACACGCAAGGAACACTAAGAGCCACACCATAATAATCATGATAGCCATGTAGCGGAATTGATAGCGACAAAACGCGCCGGCTGTCTCGTAAAATATGCTCCACCACCTGACTGATAACTGTACCAATGGCATAGTAAGTAGCGCCTTTAGCAGCAATGATTTTATAAGCCGCTGAGCGAGTGGCTTCAAAGGCTGCCAGGGCTTTGGTTTCGGAAAAATTTGGCAAACTCAGTAAAGATTGACCGCCCACGATGGCACTCGAAAGGGCTGGAAACGAGCTGTCACCATGTTCACCCAGCACATAGGCATGAATACTTCTGGGATTAACTTTTAAAAATTCCGAAAGATGAAATCGAAATCTGGCGCTATCCAACATGGTGCCGGTACCAAAAATTCTGCCCTTTGGCAAACCAGCGATTTGATAAGCTCGATAAGTTAAAATATCAACTGGATTGCTGACAATCACAATCACCGCTTCTGGAGCATACTGAACTATTTTGGGAATGATCTCTTCAATAATGGCTAGATTTTTCACAGTCAAATCAAGTCGAGTTTCTCCAGGTTTTTGAGCTACTCCAGCTGTAATCACTACCACATCGCTTTTGGCCATATCCTCATAGTTAATGGAGGAAAAAATTTTGGCGGCTCCCAAAAAATTTAAACCGTGTTCTAAATCAAGTTGCTCGCCAGTTAATTCTGCTTGGCTTCGACCAATTAACACCAATTCATTAACCACGTTTTTAAGTAATAAAGCGTAAGCTGCAGTCATGCCGACTTTGCCACAACCGATAATAGCAACTTTGTTGAGATCTTGATTGATGCGATGATTCATATTTAAATTGACCGTTTTGTGAGGCTCAAAAAATTTATAATTGGGCTCGACGCCTCAGAGCTTTTTCGGCAGCCGCAACGATTGCTTCAGTAGTTAAATGATATTTTTCCATTACTGCATCGGCAGGTCCTGATTCGCCAAAACAGTCGTTGACTGCCACCATTTCAATCACGGTAGGTTGAGTGATTTGGTGACCCAGATTTTGAGTCACGACTTCCGCCACAGCTGAACCTAAGCCGCCATAAATCTGATGTTCTTCCGCGGTTACAATTACACCACTTTGATTGGCGGCCCGAACAATGGCAGTCACATCAATTGGTTTAATAGTGTGGAGATTGATAACTTGGGCCTGGAGATTGTGAATTTGCAAAGTTTGGGCGGCTTGGAGAGCTTTGGCTACCATGACGCCAGTGGCAAAAATGGTTAGATCAGTGCCGGGACGCAAAATTTGCGCCTGACCAATTTTAAAATTTAAGCCATCGGTTAAATCCGGAGTGTCGACTCGACTCAGTCTGAGATAGGCTGGCCCAGAATGATCTACCAAAGCTAAAGTAGCAGCATAAGCTTGAGCGGCATCACAGGGCACAATCACAGTTAAATTTGGCAAAACTCGAGTTAGGGCAATATCTTCTAAAATTTGATGCGAGGCTCCATCACCTCCAACTGTTAAACCAGCGTGGCCGCCCACAATTGTTACTGGGAGATTGGAATAACACACCGAAACTCGGAGTTGATCCCAATTTCGACCGGGATTAAAAGCGGCATAACTGGCGGCAAAGGGTTTTAAGCCACCTAAGGCTAGGCCTGCTGCCACTCCTACTAAATTTTGTTCTGCCACACCCACTTCTACAAATTGGTTCGGAAAATTGTGAGCAAAAGTGGCTAATCTGACAGATTCATCAAGATCGCTACAGAGAGCCACGACTCGAGGATTTTGTTTGGCCGCAACCATAATACCCGCGCCAAAACCATCACGAGGACCTTGAGTTAAATTGGTAAAGTTAGGTTGAATGAGGGTCATAGTTTAGATTATCTAGTTGAGTTGTTAGTTCAGTTATGGCGTTAGCTGCCTCGGCCTGACTGGGAATTTTGCCGTGCCATTCGAATTTATTTTCCATAAAAGATACACCTCGCCCGGAAATTGTTTCAGCCAAAATCGCCGTAGGCCGTCGGACACCAGCTTTAATGAGTCGAATGGCTTTTTGAAATTCAAGCTGATCGTGACCGTTGATTTGCCACACATCCCAGCCAAAAGCCCGCAGTTTAGTTGGAAGTGGATTAACTGACATGATTTGATCAATCCGACCACTGATTTGAATATTGTTATGATCAATAATTGGAACCAGATTGGTGAGGTGATATTGACCGGCCAACATATAGGCTTCCCAGGTTTGACCTTCTTGATGTTCACCATCACTTAAAAAACAAAACACCACATTGGGTTTTTGAGCGCGTTTCAAACTCAAAGCTAAACCAGCTGCTTGAGACAAACCTTGGCCAAGCGGGCCGGAAGTATTTTCCACCCCCGGAACTGGTTGATTGATTTCTGTTTCATCTTGAATTTTCGGAAAAAAATGAGGGTGCCCTTGGAGTGGGCTATCTAATTGACGAAATCGACTCAGCCAAACTTTGGGAAAATACCCAGCCTCAGCCAAAGTGGCATACCACACCGGACAAGTGTGACCATTAGAAACTAAAACATAATCTCGCTGTGACCAATTTGGATCAAAAGGGTGATGTTTTAAAGCTCCAAAATAAAGAGCGGTGTAAAGATCGGCCAAACCTAGGGCACCGGCCAAGTGACCGCTTTGAGCCTGATGCACCATTTTAATAATCGCCATTCTGATTTTAGTGGCTAAATATTTTAGTCGTACCAAATCTGGTGAAAACTGAGGGGCAGCCAAATTTTCCATCGCTCTCTAGTGTAGCAGGTTTTGAACTTTGAGTTCTAGATTTTGATCCCAGGCCACTGGGTATGGCAACACCAATCTCTCTGGTATTGAACCATTGGGAATCACGATGACAATTTTTTCCTTACCAGGATGAGATTTAAGTAGTTTACCCAGTTCTTGAAGTTTAACTTTATCAGTGTGACGAGGAATGAAAATCTCTTGGTAATTTTGAAGCTCTGATTGCTCCAAATCAGTTTGAGTTGGAATGGTGATTTTTTCAACCAATAAACCAATGGTTTCTTCCCTAACTTCTACTTTAGCTTTCATCAAAACTACAGCATTAAGTTTTAGCAAATCTTGATAATCGTGATAAGTTTTGGGAAAAACCACAAACTCTGCAGTTCCGGTTTCGTCTTCCAGCAAACCGAAAGCCATTAGAGCGCCGGTTTTTTTGGTATGAGTTTCTCGGAGTTTAGTAATGATGCCACCAAAAATAAAAGTTTGACCCTGATGAACTAATTGATCTAAATCAATAATGTTTTTATTTGACCTTTTGCTCACGGCTTTAAGTGATTCAGCCATGGGGTGATCGGTGAGATACATGCCTAATAATTCTTTTTCGAAAGATAGCAATTCTTGATTGGGATACTCAGCCACGGCTGGAAAAGTATCCTTAATTTCTTGAGTTTTGTGGTCACTGATTCCGGCAAAAAGGTTGTCTTGACCATCAATATCAGACTGGAATTGAGCCGCAATTTGCCGAATGAGGTCTAAATTTTCCAACATACTAGCTCGGGTACCAAATTGATCCATGGCTCCAACTTTAATCAAACACTCCAAAACTTTTTTATTAACTTTGCGACCGTCAGTTTCATGAATAAATTGAGTTAATGAACTAAAATCTTGTTCGAGGCGTTGGCGAGTTTCCAAAATATTTTCGATGGCAGCGCTGCCGACATTTTTGATGGCTGTAAAACCAAACCTGACTGCCAAACTTTCCAAAGAATCAGGATGGGGCTCAATCATAAAATCACTGCCGGATTTATTAATGTGTGGGGGCAGGATTTTAATACCCATTTGTTTGCTGTTCTCGATAGCCACGGCAACTTTTTCATCTCGATTTGCGGAGTGCGAACCAGATTCAACACTCATCATGGCGGTCATATATTCCACAGGATAGTGAGCTTTTAAGTAAGCTGTTTCATAGGCGATCATGGCATAACTGGCGGCGTGCGATTTGTTGAAGCCATAGTTGGCAAAAGCTTCGATAAATCCCCAAACTTTTTCGGCAATATCTTTTTGATAACCCTTTTCGACTGATTGTTTAATGAAGCGTTTTTTGTTTTCATCTAAAAGCGATTTTTTCTTCTTCCCAATGGCTCGGCGCAGAATATCAGCTTCACC
>DOZC01000065.1:5280-10986 GCA_003518205.1 Minisyncoccota bacterium
TTGAGAATTGGCTCTAAGCTAGGATGAGGATAGACGACGGTTTCAGGTTTGTGTTTGCCTTCCACAAAGCGCGGAATCAGATCCATTGGGCCAGGGCGATACAGGGCAACCATGGCAGTAATATCCGAAAATTGGTTAGGCTGAAGGGTTTTGGCGACGCGTCTCATTCCGGCTGACTCAAGTTGAAATATGCCGGTGGTATCACCACTTGAAAGCAGAGCAAAGGTTTTAGCATCATCCAGTGGCAAATTATCGATGGTGATATCGAGATTTTTTTGTTGTTTGATTAAATTAACTGCGGTCTGAATGGTGGATAGATTTCGCAGACCCAAAAAATCAAACTTTAACAACCCGATCGCGTCATCTGAAATGTTACAGTCCAGAGCATACATGTCATATTGAGTAATCATTTTGCCGGATTTGGAATCTTTTTGGAGTGCGGTATATTCTGATAAAGATTTATCAGCGATAATCAAAGCCGCTGCGTGCACACTACTATGTCGATATGTGCCTTCAACTTTTCTGGCCAAATCAATAAGTTTTTTATATTTTGGTTCTTTGTAATATTCGGCTAGTTCAGAAACATTAGCCAGAGCCTCATCAAGAGAAGTTTTTTTGCCTGGATCATTAGGAATTAACTTGGCAATTTTATCAGGATCTTCATATGGCAAACCCAAAACCCGACCGATGTCACGAATGGCCACTCGAGCCTCCATTTTACCGAAGGTGATGACCTGAGCTACGTGGTCGCGACCGTATTTTTCAGCCACATACTCGATGACTTCCTCGCGCCTGTCATCAGCAAAATCCATATCAATATCTGGCGGAGTTGGGCGTTGAGGATTTAAAAATCGCTCGAATGGCAAACCATGTTGAATTGGGTTTAAAGTAGTAATGTTGAGGGCAAAAGACACCAGTGCGCCTGCGGCACTACCTCTACCTGGTCCCACCCCAATACCTTGATTTTTGGCCCAATTGACGAAATCCTGAGTAATTAAAAAATAAGCCGAATAACCTTTTTGATTAATGATTTCTAATTCATAATTCAAGCGCGTTAACATCTCGGGGGTAACGGTTTGAATTTTTTTCTTGAGCCCGGCAATGGCTAATTTAGTTAAATATGACGACTCAGTATCCCCCTGGGGAATTTCAAAAACAGGAAAATGCAGCTTCCCGGTGGGAATTTCAATCTGACAGCTGTCAGCAATTTTCACAGTATTTTCAATGGCCTCTGGATGATCACGAAATAATTCTTTCATTTCATGAGGTGATTTAAGATAAAAATCTGGGTGATCCAACATTTTCAATCTTTTTTCATCTGAAATCAATTTTCGAGTTTGGACACATAACAGGGCGTCTTGAGCCTCGGCATCATTGGGATTTAAGTAATGAACATCATTGGTAGCTACCAGAGGGAGATTTAAGGTACGAGCGATCTTGATTAATTGCTCTCGCTGAGTTTTCAGTTCTGGCATTGAGGGAGGAATTTGTAATTCCAGATAAAATCGCTTTGGAAACAATTCGGCATATTGTTTGGCTTTTGCTAAAGCGCCGTCGAAATCGCCTTCCTTAAGCAAACGATTGATGCGTCCTGAAGCACAACCGGACAAAACAATTAAGCCTTCTGAGTGCTCTGCTAAAATTGCCTCATCAATCCGAGGTTTGTAAGAAAAACCCTCAAGGTGCGCTAAAGTCACCAGTTTTAAAAGATTTTGATAACCTGTAAAGTTTTGAGCCAAAAGTGTTAGGTGAAACTGATCTGCTCCAGGTTTAATTTGTTTATCAAACCGAGAGTTTTTGGCGACATAAACTTCGCAGCCAATAATGGGTTTAATGCCTTCCCTGCGGCAGGCATTATAAAAATGGATGGCCCCATAAAGATTGCCATGATCGGTGATGGCAATGGCCGACTGATCAAACTCCTTGGTTTTGGCCACCAAATCTGACAGTTTGCATAACCCATCCAACATGGAATATCTGGTGTGGACATGAAGATGAACAAAGTCAGACATTGGCTTTATGGTAGCACGAGTCGTGCTCGAAATGGATCAGCTTATAATCCACGCCAAAAAGTTATTTTAAAGTCTCAACCAGAGCAGCTTGAATTACCTGAGGATCGATTTTTTTACCGAGAGTTCGGGTCACTTGGCCAATCAAAAACCCTATAATTTGAGTCTTGCCAGAGCGATATTTAGTTACAGCATCAGTATTAGCAGTCAAAACAGTGGCAATGGCTGTTTCAAGTTCTGAGTCTGAGACTTCATCAACTGTTGCCAAGGCTTGGAATTTTGCACAGATGTCTTTAGGATCGGCTCCAGGTTGAGTTGAGATTTTTTTATTAATCACGGCTTTGGCTAACTTTGTCACATCAAATTGGGCGGTTTTGGCGGCCACCATGACAGTTTCCCACCACTGAGCTTGGTGGGGAGTTTCGGTAAAGCCAGCGCCCAGATTTTCTGCCAACTCGAACTCGGCTAGCCAGCGCTGTAGCAATTGTTCCGGAAGTTCCGGCAACTCAGCTCGCCAGGTTTCGATTTGTGCCACACTAAATTGAAATGGAGGCAAATCTGGATCGGGGAAATAACGATAATCTGCCGCATCTTCTTTGGTACGCTGGCTAAAAGTTTTATTATTCACACTATCCCAACCTCGAGTTTCTTGAACCGGAGTTTCACTCGCATTTAGTATCACTGCCTGGCGCTCAAGTTCATAATTCACGGCTTGTTCCATAAATCGAAATGAATTAATGTTTTTAACTTCCACTTTATAATTGGGCAAAACAAAATCAGATTGCTCTGGATTATAAGGTTTTGGCGACAGAGAAATATTAGCTTCAAGCCTCATGCCCCCCTGTTCCATGTCGCAGTCAGCAATGTTTAGAAATCGTAAAGTTTGACGGAGTTTTTTGGCATATTCCTTAGCTTGAGTACCGGTTTGAATGTCTGGTTCGGTCACTACTTCCACCAATGGCACACTACTGCGATTAAAGTCAATTAAGCTGACTTTAATCCCATTTACTTCTTTGTGGACTAGTTTGGCGGTGTCCTCTTCCAAATGAATCCGGCGAATTCTAACTCGACCTTCACTAGTATCGATATAACCATCGTGACAAAATGGCAGATCATACTGACTGATCTGGTAGCCTTTGGGCAAATCAGGATAAAAATAGTGTTTGCGGTCAAATTTTGAGCATAAATTTATTTGGCAATGCAGGGCCAGGCCAAGCTTAATGGTCCACTCAATCGCAGCTTGATTGGCTACCGGTAAACCACCCGGCAAACCTAAACAAACTGGACAAGTGAAAATATTGGGTTTTTCAGCGTGAAAAGGATCGTTGGGACAGCTGCAAAACATCTTGGATTTAGTTTTTAATTCAGCGTGAACTTCTAAACCAATGATGGGGAAAAATTTCTGGTTTGACATAAATTTATTTTTTTTGAATTTTCAGCGATTTTTTATTTTAGTTAGCTTATCAATCTAAAGCTGATATTGCTTCGGTTCACCTATGGCTCCAAATGTGACTTGATAATTTTGCCAGTTTTTTTGTTGCCATTTCTGAAAAATTTCCACATCGGCTCGAATTCCGGGAAGGGTAATTAGCTTCATAGCTTCGATTGGAGTCACCCAGCGATAATCTGAATGTTCATCGCTGAGTCTAATCTCAGTTTGAGAAGTTTGGCAGTGAAAAGTCAAACCATAAAGATCAGTGGCGGCTGATTTTTCACCTCGATAAAAGTGCCAAACTCGCAGCAGTCTCATGGGCGTCACCTGAGTCAGAGCTGTTTCTTCCATCAGCTCTCGGCTAATAGCCTCGGTCAGCTCCTCAAATTGATCGATACGACCATAAGGAATTTCCCACTCCCCCAGTTGAAACTCAGTGGCTCGACGTTGGATTAGAATTTTACCAGAGGATGAATTTTCGACCACCATCCCAACTGCAAGCATAAAGTGACCGATTTTAGTATTAGAAATATGGGTCATTGAGGTTTCCTCCAGTTGTTCCAGTGAGTATTTTTTTCAAAAGCATCGGCGGTTTTAATTACTAAATCTTCGCGCCACATTGGAGCCATAATATTCATACCCAGATAAAGATTGGTAGTTGGGTCGCGGTAATATGGCACACTGATACCTGGTAGGCCACTCACCGAGCTGGCTTCCATCAACATATCTTCCAGTTCGCCAAACATGGCTTGGCCTTCAGTGACGCCAACCTTTTTGGCAAAATCTGGGGAGGTTGGAGAAATTAGTACATCATATTTAGCAAAGAGTCGCTGGAAGTCTTCCAGAAAAAGGGTCCGAATTTTTTGGGCCAACTCGTAGTATTTCTCTGAGTAACCTTTGCTGAGAGTATAAGTTCCCAACATGATTCGGCGTTTGGCTTCAGCTCCAAAAGTAGCTCTGGAGGCTCCGTAACGAATTCCATCATATCTGGCGAGATTACTGCTAACTTCAGCCCGCTGGACCACGGTGTAAACTCCGATGGCCAGTTTGGGATCCAAAGCTTCGGCCAGTTCTACTGTAGCACCGAGAGTTTTAAAAACCTCAAGCTCTTTGAGTAATTTAGCGTTGGTTTCCTCAAGACCAGGCAGATCGTGATAAATCACCCCGATTTTTAATTCCTCTAAACTTTGATTCAAAAAACTCGTAAAGTCAGGAGTTGGCGTTTTAAGAGTAGTACTATCACGTTCATCTGGTCCAGCAATGGTGTTGAGTAAAATACACGCATCCTCGACGGTTTTGGCAATTGGACCAGGACTGTCAGTGGATGAAGCCATCGACACTACGCCATAGCGACTGACTCGACCATAAGTGGGTTTTAAACCCACCACCCCACACCAAGCCGCCGGTTGTCTGATGGAACCGGCGGTTTCACTCCCGATTGCTCCCAGGCATAAATCCGCTGCCACAGCGGCGGCGCTACCTCCAGAAGAACCGCCTGGCAAGTGAGCCGGGTTTCTGGGATTGAGAGTTGGACCAAAGTCACTAGTTTCTGTCGATGAACCGTGAGCCCAAGCATCCATGTTGGTTTTGCCGATAATCACTCCCCCAGCCTGCTGAAGTTTTTGAGTCACAGTGGATTCAAAAGGTGGGATGAAGTTTTCCAAAACCTTTGCCGAAGCCGTGGTTTTGAGTCCCAGAGTACAAAAATTATCTTTGACGGCGATGGGCAAACCTTTGAGAAGTGAGGTTTCAGATTGTTGCAGAGCGGTTTTTTTAGCCTGATCATTCAAAGTCAAAAAAATATTTAGCTGGGAGTTTTTGGCTTGAATGGCAGCCTCAGTGTCAGTATAAATTTGCTCCAGAGTCACAGTTTTGGTAGCCAGAGCAGTTAGAGCTTGTTTTAGAGTTAGAGTATTGGTAACTGACATAAAAGTTATAGGTTTCGTGAAAATATCAAAATTTAAGTGTCCTTAGCAGTCAAAACGCCGGGCACCATAAAATAGCCTTGATATGTTTTGGCTGCATTTTGGAGCGCCTCGGTTTGGGTTAAAGTGTAATCTAAAGTTGATGTGTCAGGTCGCCACACATTGACAAATCCTGTCACTTGACTAGTGGGAAGAACTTGACTCACATCCACTTGTTTCAGTTGATCCACCACGACTAAAGTTTCTTCAAAAGCATGAGCCAAATCTTGAGCCTGCTCTGGCGTAACTGGAATAGTGGCCAAACCAGCAATATGTTCCACTTGATCCGAAGAGACAGTCG
>DOZC01000016.1:0-7438 GCA_003518205.1 Minisyncoccota bacterium
CTAAAGCTTTAAATGGATTTTGCATCATGATTCCTTTTTAATTAATTATTTACTTTTTATAACAATTTTTACACCACTGGGGTTGAGTGGGTTTCATTCTACTACAGGAGTGCCTCAGTTGCCAAAGCAGACAAAGTACTAGTTTCGACCACGTCTGGAATGGCTGCGACTTTTTGACTCGCCACCAAGGCAATTTCCACCGGAACAGCCTGACCAATAACCTGAGTTGCGGCCTGATCATATAAAGATGCAAACTTAGTTTGCATGAGTTGATCACGATGAAAAGCATAATAAACTTGAATCAAAATTCCGGATGGTGAAAGTTGAGGTTGAGCTTGCTTTAACAAAGCCGCGACAGAGGCATTTTGGGTTGCTACCGCCGTCACAAATTCATTCCAATGAGTCACTAAATTTTGACAAACCTCAGGTTCAGCCAATCTAGCATTGGTTTCGGGCATCGGGTCTGATTTGGTTGGGGGCGCAATTTTGGTCGAAGGTGGCTGATTCTCAGACGAACTAGAAATTGGAGGGGTTTTTTTAGTCTTAGCTTTTTGGATCAGTTCTAAAAGTTTTAGCTCTAGTGCCAAATGAGCTATGGGTGAGGCTTGAGTGAGATTAGCCTCTAAAAGTTGAATCAAAAGGAATTGAGCCACTTGAGGAGCAACTGAAGGCTCGGCATCTTTTTGGAAACTCTGGAGTAATTGATCATGAAGATAACTAAATACGGCTTTGGCAGCGGCTGATTGATCCACCTGGGCAGTGCGCCAAGCTTGAATTAATGTTGAAACTGCCAGGGCATCTTTGGCTAAAGTGGCAGCGATTAAAGTCATCACATCCTGGTGTAAATTGGCACCAATAAGTTGGGTCACTCCGGCTAAAGTAACTCCTCCCTCGATTACGGCTAACTCCAACCACTTAACTCCATCTCGAAAACTACCATCAGCCAACTCAGCCAATCGTTCCAAAGCCGCTGGTTCAACCGTAAGTTTTTCGGCAGCCACAATCCGTTCGAACACTTCTAGAATTTCCACTGTAGTGGCCCGGCGAAATGGCACCAAAGTACATCGAGACACAATTGTGCTGGGCACTTTGTGCAACTCAGTAGTCGCCAAAATAAAAACCGCATGCGCTGGAGGCTCTTCCAAAAGTTTTAAAAGCGCATTAAATGCCGCTGTCGACATCATGTGTACCTCATCCAAAATATAAACCGTCATTAAATTACCCTGAGGTTGGAGTGAAGCACGTTCTTTTAACAACCGAATATCATCCACCAAACCATGGCTGGCCGCATCAATTTCAATGACACCATAAGATTGACCATTGCAGATTTGTCGCGTTTCGATTGAATCTGGATCTGGTTCTTGAAGCTGGAGCGAAGAGGTTTTTTGAGGTTTAAAATCCAGAAACAGTTGTTTTATCACTGAAGCATTGATTGGATCATTGAGCATCGCTGCAATGATGCGAGCTGAAGAAGTTTTTCCGGTGCCCTTGGGACCAGCAAACAATAGAGCTTGAGGAAATCTACCTCCAGCCATCAAGTGCTCCAAAGTTAGTCGAACCGGAGTCAAGTGGAGCTCTGAAACTTGTCTCGGTCGATATTTAAGATGCCAAGCTAACATAATTTGCCATTATTCATGATGATAACCCAATAGATGTAACAAACCATGTTCTAAATAAAAACTGATTTGTTGATCCACCAATTTGCCAAATCGTTTGGCCATTCTGACCGATTCTGGAAAACTAATCACAATATCTCCCAAATGTGGTGGTACATCTAGAGGTAAGGGAAAGTCATGAAGTTGATGTCGCTCATGCTGAGGAAATGAAAGCACGTCAGTGGCACCACTGTGTTGCAATTTACTTTCATTCAAGCTGGTAATTTTACGCTTGCCCACAATCAAAACATCTACTTGGGCATGATCAATTCGATGTTCTTTTAAAACTCTGATAACCGTATTTCTTAAAACCTGACGTTTAACTGGATATCTAGATCCGATATAAAAATTAATTTGAATCATGGTGTGGGCCCAGGTTCAATCACTTCTGGAGTCGGTAGTATCAAATCATCTAGCAATGGTGACGGAGTAACCAAGAGTTCAACCGCCCGATCTAATCGAACCACTCCCAAAGGAATTTGGTTTTCCGGATCGTCCACAAAATAGAGTAACACATGTCCTTGAGCCTTGGGACTCCAAACCTTACCCTCCCTAATCACTTCTGGAGAACCTCCAAACTGTTTTTGAACCCAAAGAGCTGGACCTGCATCCCCAATTACTCCCACTACAGCCAATTCTTCAGCTGGATTGATCATAACCATTTTTCGAAACTTATACCAAGGCTTGAGGTCATCATGATCGACATTCCAATTTGACAGATACATCAATTGGACTGCAAAATAATATTTTTCCCGATTTATGGCTGCTGGAGTTAATTCGCCATTTTCAGTAAACCAGCCGAAAGCTCCGCGATTAGGAGCCATCCCAGCTTCCTGGAAAGCATCATGATTTGGCAAATCGTCAGTTGGATTTCGTTTCAAATGTTGCTCAGCACCCATAATTCCGATTGAGTGATTTAAGCGGTGATTTTCCAGTTCGGCTGTGATTGGAAAACCCAACAAATCAGTTAATTGTTGTTCTAGGTAAAGTTCGTCGGTTTTGGGTAAGTGACCGGCCGGCAAATGAACCGTAGCTATGAGTTTGTTGATCACTTCGCGGTATTCTTCTTCAGAAACCAAATTTAGCCAGGGATCGGACTCGGTCATAGCTGCCTTAACCTCGCCCTGACGCATTTCCATAGCTGGGCGTTGTAGCGCCATTTGTCCTGCCAACGACAAAGCAGCTAGCACTTGCTGTGAAGTTTGCTTGAGATTTTGAGCAGGTTGGTTGGGCATAAGTTTCAGATAATCGACTTTGATTGAGTTTTTTCTAGAATTTTTTGAGCAGCTTCAAGTCGTTCCAAAACTTTACCTTGGCCTAAAACCACCATTGTTTCAAATAGCGGTGGAGTGGCCACTCGTCCAGTGACTGCAACTCTGAGTAACATAAAATATTGGCTCTTTTTCCAATCTCGTTTGCTTTGTAAGTTGCGAAGCTTGGTTTCGACAGTTTCTAATGTAAAACTTGTCAAAGCCTTTAGGACCGATAAGGTCTCAGTTAATTGAGCCAAGACAGAGGTTAGATCACTTTTTTTGAGCAAAAGTTCTCGATCTAACTCAATAGGTTGATAGAAAAAGCTAGTTAAATCTGCCACATCCTTAAGTTTCACCAATCTCTCACTAATCAAAGGTAAAACCTGATCTAGCAAACCAGAAGGAAAATCTGCCGGCAAAAAAGGCTGAAGTCGGTGTTTTAAATCCGTTGGTGATAATTGCCGCAAATACATGCCATTGATCCAAGCCAATTTGTTTAAATCGAAAACTACGGATTTGGCGCTAATATCTTGAGGATCAAACTCTCGAACATAATCAGCTAAGGTCATGATTTCAGTTTGATCAGCTCGAGCCCAACCTAAAATCATAAAAAAATTCAATAAAGCTTCGGGCAAATAACCATCATCCAAAAAAGATCTGGCTGATACCGCCCCTTTACGTTTACTCATTTTGCCCCGACCATCTGGATTTAAAAAAACTGGAATATGGGCAAAAATTGGCAATTTCCAACCAAAAGCTTGATAAAGCAAAACATGTTTGGGGGTAGAACTAATCCACTCCTCACCTCGCATAATGTGGCTAATCTCCATGGCGTGATCATCCACCACTACTGCCAAGTGATAGGTGGGAAAACCGTCTGATTTAAGTAAAACCTGGTCATCCACCACATCGGAATTAACTTCGATTTCACCCCGAATTAAATCGGTAAATTTAACTGGCACATTATCAGGAACTTTAAGTCTGATCACGTAGGATTCACCTGTTGCCAATCTCTTCTCAACCTCTGTTTGGGTCAAATCGCGACAATGACGATCGTATTTCGGAGGAATTTTGGCAGCTCGCTGAGCTTCGCGATTCTGCTCCAATCGCTCACTAGAACAAAAACAATAATAAGCCTTATTTTTAGCCACCAGTTCTTCAGCCGCTTTCTGATAACTGGGCAAGCGCTCTGATTGAACGTAAGGTGCATGCGGACCACCCTTTGCCGGCCCCTCATCCCAATCCAAACCATAATCTTTGATCACTTGCATAATTCGCTCTACCGCACCCGGCACCAATCGCTCTCGATCAGTATCTTCGATTCGCAACACAAACTGGCCACCGTGTTTTTTGGCAAAAGCATAATTTTTGAGCAAAGTAGCAATGTGTCCCACATGATATTCTCCAGTTGGACTGGGCGCCATTCTGGTTCGAACCACAGTTGAGGGAGAAATTACGGTATCAGACATGAAGTTATTGTACCAGTCAAATCGCCTCTGAGTCGGTCGGGGTCTCTAAACTGGCCGGAGTCTCTAAAGCAGCCGGAGCTTCCAAAGTCGCCGGGGTATCTAAAATGGCCGGAGTATCCAAAACCTCAGAAGCAGCTGGAGATAAAATAAATTGAGATTTAATGGCGCTAACATAACCCACGAAACCACCATCACCTTCAAAAACATAGATTGGCTGCAAATAGTCTTGTTCTTGCCAATCGTCGTAATAACCTAGATCAACTGATCTGACCGTAACCTCGGGGAAAGTACTGGCGTGAGCCACATAGCCTTCTCCAGCTTGAAGAATTTTCCAAGCATCCTGAGGTGTTCGCAATGGATAAGTTTCTACTTGAGTATAATCAACCGGAAAATAATGATACTCTAGCTCAACTACCCCACCATCAATCGATTTTGAACCACTGATTACGGCGCTAATTGATCCTCGAGAACCATCCGGACTGTACATTGAAAATTGATCATCGATGGGCAAACGATCTAAATCCACTCGAAGAAAATCAGCGTCGGAAAGTGAAACAGCTGATTGTAATTCACCTCCGAGTGATTTCCAAAAGCTAACTTTTCCAGAGGTAGTTGCCACATCCTCCGGCAACATGTCGGCGGCTGAAAGTATGGTTTTGACTGAGCTGACCGCTTCAAAATCCTCTGGAAGTTCATTATTTAATAACAAATCAGTTCGAGACAAATAATTACTTCTGAGACTGAAGGTGTGATTTAACAGATCCATCTGAAAACCCATTTCCAAAGGTTGGGATTTAGTCCAACGATAGGTGCGAGAGTCGAGTAGTTGAGGTTCGTCGGTAAAATCATATTCTTTGGCTAGTTCTTTAATTTTTTGGTCAGCCAAAAGATTGGGTGGGGTTTTCGGCATTAAAAAAACTTTGGCTCTATCAACAAACTCTGAAAATTCACCGTTGGGTAATTCAAGTAAATAGGTTTGAGGCTTTGATTCATCCAAAACTTCAGGAAAAACCAAAGCTGGTAGTTTTCCGAACCCAATGGTTGGAGGTGGCGGGGGCTCGGGGTGAGTGGCTTGCCAGTAAGCAATGGCTGCCGTCAATAACATTCGGCCCACAATTAAGACCACCAAAGTAATTGAACCAAACTTAATAAGTTGACGACCATAATAAGTTGCCTGAGTCAAAGTAAAGACAGACACTTTAGCGCGCTTGGTTGAGGCCACGGGAGTAATGGAAGTTGCAGCTGGCATGAGATAAGTTACTGTCCATTATAGGCAAATTCGCTCCAGCTTTGCCAGTGGTAGCGCTGCGCAGTCCAATTCAGTAATAAGCGAGTGTCAGCATAACGATCACGACTCCCCATCACCACTATTAAAATTCGATGAGCTTTGACTTCAGTTAAAGTGATCAAGACTTCACCGGCCAAAGTGGTGGTGCCGGTTTTAACCCCAAAAATAGGCAGTTGCGACCAAAGTAATTGATTAGTATTAACCAAATTGTGATAGATAACTCTTGAGTTCAAATTTCCAGTCACTTGATTCTGACGCTGTTGCATGAGTGATTTTAACAGCGGCTTCTCCAAAGCAGCTTGAGACAACCAAGCCAAATCGCGAGCAGAGAGCAGTTGATCCGGAGCATCCAAGCCCACCGGATTAGTGATTTTAAGCTGAGAATTTAGATGAAGTAAGTTGGCTTTGACCTCCATCGCCTCAATAAAAGCTACTTTTCCTCCAGGATAATGATTAGCTAAAACTGAAGCAGCCAAATTATCAGAATTTATCATCAAACCAGCCAATAAAGCCTCAACCTTGATTTGTTCGCCCACCTGCCAGTTAAGCTCATTTTTAATTCCAAGCGACGCAGTTAAATCAGTCGGTGTCAAAACTAATTCTTGATCTGGAGCATATTGATCCAAAATTATCAAAGCCGTTAAAATTTTTAAAGTCGAAGCTGGATAAAGTGGCCGATCAGGTTGTTGAGCCATCAGTTGACTTTGCGAAGCCAAATCTATTACTAAAAAACTTTTAGCAGTGACGCCACTGGGTGTGGCAGTCGAAACGCCAGCCGTCAACAATGTTTCCATTTGAGGCAAATCAGCCATTGGCAATTGAGGGAGTAAAACTTGAATTGTCGAGGGCGCAATTAAAACACTTCCCTCCAACAATAGTGCTCCGGCAATTAGCCAACAAGCCAGCAACTGATCGGGTCGGAGTTTTTTCCGAACCGGAGGTGGAAGAGTCAAATCTATTAATTGACGAGGAAGTGCGGGCAGCAGTGACACGGTTTTTTAGATAGTGATTGATTTTGGCGCCGGTGGTTTAGCCGCAGGCGTCAGTTGTAAGCCTAGCTCAGCTAGTTGTTCTGGCAGGACTTCACTGGGAGCATCCATCACTGCCGTGCGACCGGTGGAACTCATCGGAAAAGCAATCGTCTCTTTAATGGATTCCTCTCCAGCCAAAACCATCATAAACCTGTCCAAACCCAAAGCGATACCGCCATGTGGTGGAGTTCCAACTTCGAAGGCTCGCAACATATGTCCCACTCCCGCTTCAATCTGTTCGTCGCCGTAGCCCATGGTATGAAAAGTGGCTCTAAGAACTTCCGGCCGGTGGGCTCTGATACTCCCACCGCCAACCTCATAACCATTACAAACCAAGTCATATTGAGCCGTGATAATTTGATCGATGTTTTTACCCGCCAAATGATCCGCTTCGTGCTCTGGCAGAGGAGCACTAAAAGGATTATGAGTAAAAGTCCAGCCACTTTTACCATCTCTGACCTCAGCTGCATCGGCTTGGTCAACTTTTTTGAAAAAGGGAAAATTAACCACCCAAGCAAATGCCAACACTCCGGCGGCTTTTTCTTCAGAAGTTCTCAAGTCAAATTTGTCAGCCCCATATTGCTTCATGGCATCAGCATAATTAATCACTGGAAAAGTCTCAGCTTTGAGTTGAGCTCCCACAGCTTTAACAGCTTGTTTCACAGCTTTTTCCGTCATAGCCATGACGTCGGCTTGAGTCACAAAACTCATCTCCACATCTAATTGGGTAAATTCCGGCTGA
>DOZC01000016.1:7612-7976 GCA_003518205.1 Minisyncoccota bacterium
CTTTGAGGCAGGGCATAAAATTTGCCCTTTTGAAATCTGGAGGGCACCAAAAAATCTCGGGCGCCTTCCTTGGTAGATTTAGTTAAAAGTGGCGTCTCGATTTCCACAAAATCTTCAGCGTATAAAGCTTCGCGAAGACTGTGAAAAAATTTAGAACGCATACGTAAAATTTTTTGCATCCGGTCGCGGCGCAAATCTAAATAACGATATTTTAATCGCACTTCTTCATTGATATCTTTACCATCACCGTCTACCAAAATTGGCAGCTCTTTGGCCAAATTCAAAATTTGATAAGATTTAACATCAATTTCGATTTTTCCAGTCAAAATTTCTGGATTTATAAGTTTTTCAGGTCTGGTTTTAA
>DOZC01000011.1 GCA_003518205.1 Minisyncoccota bacterium
GTATGGTCTGGCTGGCTTGGTGTCCATAGGTTTGGGAATATTTTTGCTTGATTCCATTCCTCTTCAAGTGCTTCACATTGGCAAAAGCGGACTGCATTTTTTTCGGTATCTAGAGTACTTTGCAATTTTCTTTTTTCTCCATACTTCGATTAAAACTCAGTCTCAAATGATGTGGGTAATCGGCGCAATGGTGCTAACTCTAACTGGAGTGGTGGGCTATGGATTTGGCCAAAAGTATTTGGGGTTGCCTTTATATTCCACTATGAATCGAGAATTTAGCAAGGGCGTGAGTGCTCAGTTGCAAGCTGGAGAAAAGCTTCAGGCTACTTTTGCTGGCCCGTATGATCTAGCAGCATATTTAGTTATTATTTTACCGCTGATTTTTTCATTGGCGCTGGTATCAATCCAAGCTTCAAAACTGCGTCAAATATTTTGGAGTGGGGGTTTAATGGCGGTTCATTTAGCTGGAGTAGTGACATTATTTTTAACCGGCTCAAAGGCCGCCTTATTAAGTTACATCATAGCCATGGGAGTGGTGGGAGTTTTTCAGCTAGCTAGATTGCCTAACCATCAGCAACGAATGCTTTGGGCCGGGGGAGCCATCATCTCAGGAATTATTTTGATTCTAGGTTTGTGGACGATTTTGCCTCCAAAAACCAAGTTAAGTTTTTTGAGCCTAGGTCAAACTTTGACTAGTAAATTTAGCTCAATTTCAACGGCTCAGAGAACTAATCCAGTCGATCTTAATACTGATGGCTATGAAAACAAACTTATGGCTTCAGTTTCGGCTGAGGGCATCACCAGCTATCACCAAGTTAAAATTAAAAGTGATTATTCAGCCAACGCTCTTAAGTATGGTTTGTCGATGGGTATTAGGCTGGACACGCTTTGGCCGCAAGCCATGACTGGACTAATTAACAATCCTCTTTCTGGAAATGGCTATGGCACTCTTTCAATGATAGGGAACAATCGGTTTGCTGAAGCTGATAGTACTGATAATAATTTTTTAAGAATTCTGGGTGAAACTGGCCTCTTAGGCTTTGTAAGTTTTTTTGGTTTAATTTTAGTTATTTTAAAAAGATCAATAAAAAGTCTCAAACAAACAAGTCAATTAATCTCTGCTTTATCAATCGGCTTAATTGGAGCTACGATGGGGCTTCTGGTTGATGCTTTATACATCGATGTTTTTGCGGCCTCGAAAGTAGCTTTTACCTTTTGGGGTTTAGCTGGAGCGATTACTAAAATGCAAGATTTAGGGATTAAAACTTCTTCTGTTTCAGTTTTGATCAAGTTTAAACAACACATTCTGCGCCATTGGCCACTTTATCTGGTGATAGGAATAGCTTTTTTCAGTCTTCATCAACAACCATTTGCTGAAGGCAGTTGGCTCAAACATCTAGATCAGTATCCCGCCAGGCTAGAAACTTTGGTTAGCGCTCGGTGTTTTATGAGTCATCAAACTTACAATTTGTGTCGCGCTACTGAAAGTATTTACCGGCCATTTTTCTCCATCACTGCTGTCTTAATTGTGCCATTTTTATGGCTGTCAAATGATCCGGGAAATTTTTATTTTTTCAATTTAAGCTTAATTGGAGTTACTTTAATTACCATTTATTTGGCTTTGAGGCGATTTAGAACTTCTTCAGTCATTATATTGACCGGTCTAATGGTTTTGGTCGGATTAAGTTACCTTCTAAAACTAACTATGGCTCCATTGACACCAGCTGGTTTGGTAACAATTTTAGTGATTGCGCCCTTGCTGAGCTATGGGGTTGTTAAAGCTTTGATAGCTTTTAAAATTAAATCATGGATGATTGGGTTGTTTTTAATCATAGGAGGTGTTTTGGCAATTCGCCAAAATAATTATTTTGAAAAATTACTCAGCCGGTTTCAAAGTACCAATCAATCAATTTCTTTTCATGCTGTTCTACAGTTTAATAATTACTTTGATAAAACCGAACTAGATAACAACTACTTAATTACTTTTTTGAATCCCTATTATGTTGATTTGTATACCAATCGCAAATATCACACTCTGCCTCTGTCACCAACTCAAAGATATATGGATCAGCCATTATTGAGTTGGGGAAGTTTGATAAATCAACCCCTACCACAAGTTTATGGAGATCTTTTGAGTCGTTCAGTCCCACTTTATGTCTCAAATGCTGGCTTAAGTTCTGATTCCGCTGCAAATGCAGCTTTTCAAGACCTTAAAAGGCAATTTTTTCTTCAATATCAAGAATTGGGTTGTCAAGAACAATGCGCTATTTTAAAAGTGAATCATGCCGTCAAGCCAATTTCATCAAACCCACCTCTAATCGCTCAGCAAACGGTTGATCTCAATCGATTACCTGAAGCCTACTCATTTGCTGTGATTAACAACTATTACCGACCTCAAAATCGACTTCTATCCCCAGAATTGAACTCAATTAAACTGCCATATCTAACCAGTAATTTTGTTTTGAAGTTAAATCAGCTTCAAAAAAATTCCCATCAATTCCAAATTCTAACCGGAGACCTGACTGAAAGTGGCCAGCAAGAAAAAGTTTTTGATGACTTCCTAAAGAATCAAGTGCTAACCCCAATGATCTACAATCCTAATAACTATCAACCATTAACAACTCAAAAAGATCTTAATGTTGCCTATTTTTTTACAGATCAGGAATTTTATATTCTAATTGAGGCTGATGAAGCTTCTCAAATGACTGAGTCACAAAAAATTCAATTTTATAATTCATTATTGGTTCTGGAAAAATTACCCAACATTAAAAGCCTATTTATCATCTCTGATAATTTGAATTGGCAAAATCGCTCAAATCCCACCAATGTCGTTTTTCTAATTGAGAAAAAATTATCTGACTTCCAGACTTTGACGAAACATATTATCACCGGCGATCACTTTCAGCCATTGGAGACGGCTCACATCAAACAAGAAATTGATCCTAAAACTGGAATTGCTTATTGGAGCAGCTCCATTACCGATAATTTAAATGATGCATATATTGAAGTTTCCATAGCCAAAAATTTGCCGGCCATTGTTGAGATTAAATCTTTAAACGGTCTCTAAAAGCGTAGTATTTCAAGAGTAATTTCCAAATTCTACCAGAATAAATTTGATTCAATTGAGTTTCTTTTTCAGCTAATTCTAGTTTTGTTTTTTCCAAAATCTCGATCAGTTTTTGATCTGTGTATTGTGGAGCTTCAAGAAAATCCTCAAGCTGGGTGAGGTTTAGATTGAGCTTAAGATCCGAATTTTTGCTTGCTTGTATTGGTTCTATCTTAAATCCAGGTTTTAAAATTTTGGTATAAAATTTGTGATTAAGATTCACATATTCAATTAATTCACCAGGTGAAATTTCCAAAGATTTTAACCAGTCCTCGGGACAGTAAAGCTCATCCGCTATTTTAACCAATGGAAAACCAGTTATTCCAGATTTTATAATTAGGGATTGTAAATCAATTAGTTGCTGCCACAAAGCCCGGGCAATTACCATTTTTAACGGAACCGCAAAATCAAACCAAGATTCAAAATCAACGAAATATTTCGCTCCTTTGTTTGAAATAATATTTGACAGCATCAAATCATAGTAATAATTTGGGAGCCATTTGAGGGAATGATCTTGAGCATTAAAGTAGCTTGAGAAATTTCTTAAGTCTGTTGCCGTCGGTGAAGCTGCAATTTTGGTTAATAAATCATAGTAATTAATCCAGATTTTGGTAGTTTTTTTTACATTAGTCTCGAATAATTCAATCAGCTGCGCTTCAAGATTTAAACCTGAAATATATTCAAGTTCGAGGCGGCCTTTGGTTTTAGAAATTATCTTTGGAACTTCCAATATTCCATCTTTGTGAATTAATAATTGAT
>DOZC01000067.1:0-4692 GCA_003518205.1 Minisyncoccota bacterium
AGATATTCATCTCCATCGCCTCGATAATCATAATCTCCCACCCCAATCCCGTTGGCTAAAATCAAACCTTTTTTATGGAGTGAGCTCCGAGCCGAAATTTGCGCCCAATGATCTGGTGGCAACTGCAGCGCAATATTGAGAGGCACATATCCCACCTTATGAGCTGGGATCACCACTTCAACTCTGGCATATAGATCCATGGCTGCCGCTCCAGTAGTTTTATATGCCGGCATTGGCAGGGTTGGATCAAAAAGTTTAAGTTTTATTTGCATGAGGCGAATTTTTGTGACTAACTGCGTATTCCAGCCAAAGTGACCCTCGGGAATTCAGGGTTTGGCTAGTTAATAATTTAAGCTCACAACTGGCTGGAAGTGTGCTAAAAAGTCTGACTCCACCACCAAACAAAATCGGCTCAATGGTGAGGTAAAGTTTGGTGACCACTCCGGCCGCCAAAAATTGGTTGTAAATACTCGAACCACCGCAAATTGCCAGTTGCGCTACTCCTTGAGTTTTTAAACGAGCCACCAAAACCTCGGGAGATTCGGTAGTTGGCTGGTATTCAGCCGCCTGACTCAAACCAGCGGCATCAAATTGATCCGGTTGGCGCGTGTAAACATGACAAATGGTTCCCTGTGGAAACCGTTTGATTGTTTTTAAAGTCGTGTGGCCCATCACCAAATGTTTGGTGGTTTTAATTTTAGCAATATAAGCCGCCTTATCCTCTGGAGTTGTCCAGTCAAAAGACCTATCAGTCGCAGAGCGACCAATATAGCCATCTAAAGTCATGGCGGCAATAAGATAAACTTCCATAATGCTACTTTAACATAGCTCGATTCAAAACCGCATCCCAATTCCAAATCATCATCCTACTCTAGGGAGCCAGCCTCACTACTTCCACCCCAGCCGCTTTCAAAACTCGCTCGCCATCCAATAAACTATAACCATCTTGATAAACCAGGCGCTTGATTCCAGCCGCTGCGATCAGCTTGGCACAGTTGGGACACGGAAAAGTGGTTACAAACAAGGTGCAACCCGCTAAACTTAAACCTTCCAGAGCTGCCCGAGCAATCAAATCAGCCTCAGCATGAATCGCCGTAGAAAGATCGATGTGATCGCCTTGATGGAACTCAGCCCTGGGGTCACCGTCAATATAGGGCTGCTGCTCTGACGGCACGTGATGGTTAAAAGCTCGCAAGATCTCCCGGCCTGGGCTGGATGGTACAATACCAGCACCAACCGCCACCGCTCCCACTTGCCTCCACCAGTCAGCGCTAGATAGTCCTGCTTCAGCGGCTGTTAGCAACCATTTTCGGTCAGAATCTTGAGTGGTGCTGATTTGGGTTTGAAGTTGCTGGCGACTCCATTCCAGATCTGGCTGAACTACTCGCTCTCCCACCACGTTATCCCGATCCCACCGCAGCCAAATTGAATCAAATTTAACTGCCATTTTTGCCAAAAACTTTTCTGCTACTGCGTGACTCACAACTTCGTCGGGCATAATAATTTGGCTGGTTTCAGTCGCCTCACTAATATCGCCAGCTTTATTAGCATCGCCAGCTTTACTCGCGCCACCGACCTTGTTTGCTCGAACAGACTCAGCTAGTTTAATTAAATCCTCTGCTTCAACCACTCGCGCCGATCGACCAATTTTTAGTGCCTGCAAACTAGTCACAATTTCAGCTGGTGACAAAGCCCGCAAATCCTTTTGCAGTGATCGAAATTCTCGCGTCACAGTTTCACCCAAAACCAAAATTTCGGCCTCAGGGTAGCACCGCAACCAAACTACATAACCTCGATGTAGAACTGGAATGTAAGCCATTAAAGTTTGAATCATAGTTTTTCGAATGGTGCCGCTATTTTTGTGACGCAGCTCTCGTAACTAAGTTTTATATTCTTCCAGCACATCCTGAATAGCTTTCAGTAACTTGGTCTCGATTTTTTTGGCGGCGCCCAGCTGCACCAATCTAATTTTGGCGCTAGTGGAAGTGGTGGCCATGGGATTTAAAACTACTACCTGACCGCAAAATGACTTTACCGCCACCAGTTTGGCGGAATCAGAGTAAGTATCTTTAGTAGCCACTAAAACATCGGGTTTGAGCATTTTGACCAAAGTAAATTTTGGCCAAGCCGCATTTTTTAAAATTACATAATCCACCGCCGAAAGATGAGTTAACATTTCTAATCGCTCTGCCTCCGGCACCACCGGCCTGCCCGGGCCTTTGCGCCGTTTAACTTTTTCGTCGCTGTCCACTCCCACCACCAACAAATCTCCTTGAGCTTTGGCTTCAGCCAAATATCTGGCATGCCCCACATGCACCATGTCCCAACTACCCTGAGTTAGCACAATTTTGCGGCCGGCTTGGCGATGCTTGGTTAGAATCGGCTCCAAGTCCTCTAGATTGTTAATGATTTTAGGTGATGGTAACACTTTTTAATCCTCTCACAATATTTTGCCGATTTTTAGCCTCACTGGCTTGGTTTTATAATCCGGGTGATAAATATCTGGCTGAATTAAATGAGCGTGAAGATGATTGATGGTGCCAGCTGAAAAATTGGTATCTCCAAACCTAACTGCCAAAGCTCCGCCGAGGATTTTAAACTCGCGCTGGGCCCATTGAGTAAGTTCGATTAATTCTTGACCCGCCGTTGGATCTAATTGACTCAAATCTGTCACATGAGTCCTCAAAATCAACAACAAGTGAACTTTGGTGTGTTCGTAAGGCCATTGATTGGGCACAATCAGCCAATATTTTCCCTGTTTTAAGATCGGAGTTTTATTGTAAACTGCTAAGTTTTCTGGGCAAAATGGACAATGACCGGCCGTCATGATGTCCTTCATAACTTGACGTTGTTCGTCTAATCTGGCATTGTCCAAATCCACAAATTGAGTTGAGGTCATATAGTTTTTTCTTTTCTGTCTGGCGGCCGCGCGCTGCAAGGCGATTTCAGCCGGCGCGGCCTTAAAACCGGCCGATTTTGGTTTGGCTGACTTTAAACTGCTACCGGAATATCCCACATACCCAAGTTCGGTTCATAGTCTACCAGCTCAAAATCCTCCACTCGATAGGCAAACAGGTCTGACTTTTTATTCTTGAGCACCATCTGCGGTAATGGCAACGGTGGTCGAGTTAAGAGTTCCTGAATTTTCGGCACCTGATCCACAAAAATGTGCGCATCAGAAAAACTGTGAATATATTCGTATGGTTCATAACCCGTGACTTCGGCCATCATCAGTAGTAGTGCGCCATACTGAGCCAAGTTGGCTGGCAAACCGATGGGCACATCGCTGGATCTTTGAAACATGTGAAGTGAAAGTTTGCCGTTGAGCACCCGAAAATGAATCCAACCGTGACATGGACACACCACCACTTTTTGTTGTTTGCCTTGACCTCGAAACTGATATTGGGGAATCCAAGGACTAATGAAGTGGGTTTTTAAGTGGGGTAATTCTTTGATCTGCTCCACTACCGCTTGAAATTGATTGAAACTGCCACCATCGGCCATAGGAAAATCATGAAAGGCGGCGCCATAGCTGCCCGGACCCAAATCCCCGGCTTCCAAACCGCGTTTGGCACATTTTTCTGGCGTGGCCCAATGCTTCCACCAGTTACAGCCGTACGACTCTAGCTCAGCCTGAGTTCTAGCGCCATGCATAAAGCCAATCATTTCCCCGATCGCCTGGCGCCACATTTTTTCGCTGATCCGGCGTTCAGTAATGATCGGAAAACCTTCCTGAATCTTAAATCTCAGTGAGAGTGGCGCCAACATGGAAATGGTATCTACTCCTTGTTGAGCCTTATCTTGTTCGCCGTGATCCAAAATGGTTTTGAGAAGTTGACGGTACTGGGTATCAATTTCTGATATCTGGCGTCCGATCTCCGATGTCTGAGAAAGCATAACCCAAGTGTCGTGGCTTTGGTAAAAAAAGTCAATTACAAAGCACCATTTTCTATCCGATCAGCATACTGATGAATTAATGATCCTAATAAAGTTTGATAAGGAATTTGGTGTTTTTTAGCCTTAACTTTAACTTTAATTAAATCAAGCTGATTAATTCTGATGGTAATGGGTTTGGACGCATTGAGTGTTAAATACTCAGTTGCTGCCTCTCGCAACATTGAGCCGGTTTTTTGAGATACCGGTTCTTCCGCATAAATACCTGTTTCAAGAGCCTGCTCAAATATTTGTTCTGCTTTACTGAGTTTAAAATCAACTGGGGAAGTTTTTTTGAGATGATGAGACATGTTAGTTTCCTTTGAGATATTTTTTAGTTAAAAATCGACTGGGATAAACTGTTTTTAAGAAAATTTCTTTTTTACTTTGGTTAATTACGTATGGCACTGCATAAACATAATCTGCGATTTTAACTACAAATACTTTTTGATGCTTATATCGTTGATTGTAATGAACTAGATTAGCCAATATATTTCCATCACTCATTTCCTCAATGACGTCTTCAAAACAAATTCCCCTGGTAGCTTTTAGTAATTGATTTTTCTCTTCATTAAAATTAATTCGAAAAGCCATAAATACACTATAGCAAGTGTACATCTTTTGTCAATACACGATTTTAGCCACCCCTCAGCCACTCCACTTTTTTAAGCATCGGCTCGAAAAAATCATCTTTAGATTCAATTCTTAAAGCCGCTAATTCGGTGGCTGACGGCGGTCTATCCTGAAAAGTGATCGGTG
>DOZC01000067.1:4866-11521 GCA_003518205.1 Minisyncoccota bacterium
TCAGCTACCTCACCCATCTCCAGAGCCGCAGCGACAGCTATGGCCTCGGCTAGATTAACTTGTTCCATCTCCATTTTTCGCCCAAATAAATCGGTTTGGCCACGGCAATCATTTAAAGCCAAAAAACCGCAGTGTGCCAAACAAGTAGCAGTGACTCCCCACCGCAAAGGATAGGTTTTGCTATCAGTGACCACCAAGCCCACTGCCTTGATTTTAAACTCAGTACGTAATTTGAGCCACAAATCAGCCAGCACCATTGGCAAATTCTCCGGCCAAAGCACAAAATTATCACCAGCATTGGACTCATCCACCCCAGCATTAACTGCTAAAGTGTCATTTTTGATGGTAAACATGAGCTGATAACGAGACTGGTTGGGATCGAGATACCAATCCGCCTCTTGGCGAATCAACTGATTTTTATGGGCTTTGCAAACCACCGCATCAGTCAAATCGGCTGCAGTTTTGGGCACCAACCTGCCTTGAGCGTAACTGATAATTTTCGAACTGATGGCAATGACAGATTTTTCAGGCAGCTGCCCCAGCTGAGAAGCAATGGCTGTCTGGATTATTGGCCAAAGTTGATCGTGAAGTTTAACTAAAGGGGTCTGAAGAGCTTGAATCTGCATAAAATCTGAAATCGCGATTTTAACCAAATTAGCTTAACTGGCGGCGAGCCTCGATCAGCGCTAATAAAAATTCAGCCAAACCATCATTGTCAGTGTGACCAATGGTTAGTTTAGCTAATTGCTTTAACTCTGGTACCGCATTACCCATGGCTATCCCAAAACCAGCTTGAATCATTTCCAAATCGTTGAGACCATCACCCACGGTAATAATTTCAGACACAGGTAAATTTTTAAGTTTAGCCAATTGAGCCAAACCAGTAACTTTGGTCACTCCAGCTGCGGTAATATCGACATATTCTTCATCCTTGAAATCCAACATTAATTTCCAGGAAAGCTCTGATTTATGTTGCTCCAAAACCACTTTCATGGCTGAATTGAGTTCAGAAATCACTAGAATTGGAATTTGTTGAGTTACTAAATCAGGAATATCCCGAACGTCGTCTAAAAATAATCCTGGCAAAAACTTATGAAACGTTTGACTCCGATCAGAAGCGACGTAGAATTTTTTTCCTAATCCAAAACCAAAGTTACATCCCAACTTCTCAGTTTGAGCCACTAGTTCTGCCACCAGTTTTCCGGGAATTTCTCGACCCCATAGTCTTTCACCCGACTGAGTCATTAAAGTCGCTCCCCCAGCCAAAACGTGAATCGCTGATTCAGGAAAAATCGGTAACACTAAGTGAGTGGCGGGCGCATAAGCTCTACCAGTGCACAAACTCACATTCCCACCGGCCGCAAATACCGCCAAAATTGCCGCTTTGGTAGCTGGCGAAACCGACATATCTAGGCGAGTGGTGGTTTTATCCGCATCCACAGCAATGATGAGGCGCCGAACGATTTCTGCCGGAATTACGGCTTTGATTAGCTCGGGAGTAATGGGTGCGTCAGCAAAATTAGTCATTATCAGTTTCATTCCGATAGGGAGTTTGACGCTTGAATTGAGTTTGAGTCACCCGTGCCAAAACCTGCTCAGTTAATATTGATGAAACTTGAGCTGCGGTGGCAATTTCACTCAATTCTGGCATGCCAATTTGAGCCGCGGTGGTGGTTTGACTCCACTCCACCCAAGCTGCTAAAACTTGATCGGCTTGTTCATAGGAAAATCCCAATTCGGCTTCATCAGTTTGGCCTTGCCACAGTCCGGCTGAAGGAGCTTTTTCCAAAAATTGGTGAGGTAATTTCAGGGCTTGAGCGGCAGAGCGAACTTCGGTTTTCCACCAGTTTGTAATTGGCTCAAGGTCTGAAGCCTCATCACCAAATCTGGTGAAATAACCCAAAAAATGCTCTGATTTATTTTCGGTACCACAAACCAAAGCCCCTAATTTTTTGGCTTGATCAAAAATCACCATCATTCGACTCCGAGCCATGAGATTACCCAGACGCAACTGATTGATTTGACCCAATTCACCGATTGTAGCCAGAGTAGTTGTCGCGGCGGCTGCTTGAACAATAGTGGTGATGGGCAAAGTTAAAATTTGATCTGGAGTCAATCCATTAAACTCAGCAATCAATTGCGCATCAGCCATATCCTGTTCGCCATAAGGCAAAAGTAAAGCCGTCACGGCTTCGGCTCCGAGAGCTTTGACGGCCAAAGTCAACACCACAGCGCTATCGATTCCACCTGAAACTGCCACCACGGCTCGAAGTTTTCTCGCCGCGGCAAATTGCTCCCGAATAAACTCCACAGCTCGGTCAATTTCAGGCAAAATTGTTTCAGCAGTAGTTTTGAGCATAATTTTTTTTAGCTAGTCAGATCTCAATTTGGAACTGCCACTTTTCTGACTCTGACACCAACTTTATCAATTAAACTAAAATCTTTTCTGACTTCAGCCCAAAACTTTTCTGATAAATTTAAAGTATAAGTACTAAATTTGCCTCGGCCCATCGAACTGCAAAGTCGACGATCCCAATCTCGAACAATATCGAGTATTTTTTGACCCTCACTGTGAAACTCAGCTTCGTGAGCAACTGGGTTAATCACGAAAGCATCATGAATTTTCAAAAAAGCCGCAAATTGAGCTGAGTGCTGATCCACCATTTTTTGATAATATTCTTTGTATTTGACGGCTGGCATATCTGAGTTGAGCTTAATGTCCTCAATTGGCTTGATACAACTGATGATCTCTGATGTAGTCTGCCACAGCTGGCGTCACAAAACCAGTCAGAGTTTGGCCGGCTGCAATTCTAGCCCGAACTTGGGTAGAAGAAACTTCAATCTCTGGAAAATGCGGCAAGCTAATCATACCTGGATGGAGCGGCTCAAACCTAAAACCATGGCGAGGATAAACATAAAAAGGGTAACTTTTAAGTAATGCCTGATAATTGCGACCGCTGGCATCGCCCCAAAGATAGAATTTGGCCAAATTATCTGAACCAATCACCCAACTAAACTTGTGTTCGGAGTAGCGAGCAGACAGCGCATCGAGAGTATTGTAAGTGTAATTAATTCCCACTTGTTCTTGTTCATACAACTCAATTTTGGTTTTGGGCAAAAGCTGAAGTTGTAACAGCTTCAATCGATGAATGGGTAAACTTAATTGTTTGGCAAAAGAATGTTGTTTTACCGGCACAAACCAGACCTCGTCCGCCAAGTTCTCTGCTAAAAGATTGGCAGCAATTTGCTGGTGACCTAAGTGAGGTGGATCAAAGGCTCCACCAAATAGAATAATGTTCATGGTTTTGAAGCAACGGCTTTTTTGGCCGCAGCTTTTTTGGCAACGACCTTTTTGGTTGATGGTTTTTTTGCTGAAACTGATTTTGAGGTTTTATCACCGGTTTCACCTCTGGCAGCGGCGCGCTTGGCCATCCGTTCGGCTCTTTCAGCCTGAGAAATTGCCCATTCTGCCGGAGTGATAACCAAATCAGCTGCTGGAGGTTGCCAACTTGCCCAAGTGCAATCGGGGTACTTACTACAACCATAAAATGGTTTGCCCCAGCGAGTTTTTTTGACTAGAATTTCACCTTTTTGACACAAAGGACAGTTTCGATCGGCGAGTTTTTGCACAATATTTTCAGTAAAGCGACATTCCGGGAACCGGCTGCAGCTTTTAAACTTTCCAAATCTGCCGGTCCGGATCACTATTTCTCCCTTTTCAGTCTCACCACACAAAGGACAAATTTCGCCCGTTGTTTCCACTGGAATTTGAGTTCGGGCAGCATCTTTGATGACGCTTTGAATTTTTTGATTTAGGGCTTTGTAAAAAACCGCTACAATAGCCCGCCATTCTTTTTCTCCTCGAGAAATTCTGTCCAAATCCTCTTCCATTTCGGCCGTAAATTCATAGGCCATAAATTCTGGAAAGTTAGTTACCAAAAAATCTGTCACCGCCAAACCGACTGAAGTAGCAAAAAACTTTCGATCTGTCCGCTCCACGTAACCGCGATCCACAATCACAGAGATGATCGAAGCATACGTACTCGGCCGACCAATACCGCGTTTTTCCAACTCCTTAACCAGCGAGGCATCGTTGTAACGAGGTGGTGGTTGAGTGAACTTTTGATATGGTTGAACTTGAGCTAAAAATAGCGGCTGCCGCTCAGTTACAGCCGGTAAAATCTGATCTTCAGTTTGATCAAACAAAATTGTCCAACCCGCAAATTTTTGAATCGAACCAGTGGTTTTCAAATCATAGGTGACTGGATTTTTGGCAGCAGCTGATTTGGCAGAACTGGCTAATTTTGCAGAACTGGCAGTGATAATGATAGTGGTTTGATCAGCCACGGCTGCGGTCATTTGACTAGCAATGAAGCGGCGCCAAATTAAATCATAAAGTTTGGCGTGTTTATCAGTCAGTTGACCTCGACCGGATAGCTGATCAGCTTCGACTTGAACCTCTGTCACTCGAATAGCTTCGTGAGCTTCTTGAGCATTTTTGGATTTTTGAATAAAATTCCGAGGAGTTGCCGGCACAAAATCAGCCCCAAATTTATTCTGGATGTAGCTCCGAGCCATCTCCACAGCACTGGTAGCCAAATTGACTGAATCGGTCCGGTGATAAGTGATTAGACCCTCTTCATAAAGCTGTTGGGCCAGCATCATGGTTTGTTTGGCAGAAAAGCCATAACGGTTGGCGGCTCCTTGTTGGAGGGTGGAAGTAGTAAATGGCGCTAAACTTTGGCGCTGACGTTCTTTCCGCTCTACTGTCGTCACTTGATAATCAGCCGATTCCAAATGAGTCACCACCGGATCTACCTCAGTTTGAGTGGTTGCAGCCCACTTTTCCGCACCTCGTTTTTCAAGACTGGCAACTAGAACTCCCTCGGGCAAAGGTTCAATCGCTTTGCCATCCTGGAAGACTTGAGGTTGAGCAGCCAGTTGGGTTACATTTAAGCCTACTCGAACTTCCCAATATTCTTCGGCTTTAAAAGCCGCAATTTCACGCTCCCGCTCAGCAATGAGTCGCAGGGCCACTGATTGAACTCGACCGGCTGAAAGTCCTCGGCGGACTTTTTTCCATAATACTGGTGAAACTTGATAGCCCACCAATCGGTCTAGAACTCGCCTGGCTTGCTGAGCATCCACTAGAGCCAAATTCAGCTGACTAGGATGATCAATGGCGTCTAACACTGCCTGTTTGGTAATTTCATGAAAGGTGGCCCGCACAAAATTCGGTAAATTTTTAGTTTTGGTTTTAGTTTTGACTTCAGATAATAATGATTTGATATGCCAAGCAATAGCTTCTCCTTCGCGGTCAGGGTCCATGGCGAGATAAACGGTATCTGCCCCAGCCGCTAAAGTTTTTAAATGATTAACCACCTTTTTTTTGTCATCACTCACTTCATATTCCGGTTCAAAATTGTGCTCCACATCAATGCCGAGAGTTTTTTTAGGCAAATCACGCACATGCCCCACTGAGGCTTCAACTTGATAATCAGCTCCTAAATAAGCTCGGAGTTTTTTAGCTTTGGTGGGTGATTCGACAATAACTAGTTTCATGAATTCCCACATTCTATCACCTGAGTTTGAGGGTTACCGACACCGAAATAGATTTCCTTCGCGCTGAATTTGACAATTTAACTCAAGTAAAACTAGTTGCTGAATCACCTGTGTTAAGGGCAAATCAAGTTGATCTGCCAACTCTGCAGCACTTTGAGGGAGTAATTTTAGAGCCGCTTGAAGTTGGGTTTGAAGTTGGGTCGCTGCAATTTTTGGGGGGATTTCTAATTTCGCTTTGGCAAAAAAACCCGTATGAGTTGAAACTGGAACCTGCCAAGTTGGAATTTCTGCCACCAACTGACTGGCTGAATGCAACAAGATGGCTCCCTGCTCTAACAAAACACTCACTCCCACCACAAAAGGACTGGTGATGGGACTGGGAAGTACGGCTCCGACTCGACCTAATTCAGCTGCAGCTGCCATCGTGCTGTGAGTGCCGCTGCGAGGCAAAGCCTCAGTTACGATCACTGCTTGAGAAAGAGCGGCCACCAATTGATTTCTAGCCAAAAATCTCCAGGCTCGAGGTTCAGCCCAAGGCGGAAATGGTGACAGCAATCCTCCTCCGTGGTCAAAATAATTTTGAAGTTCCGATCTAAAGCTGACTGGATATCGTCGATCCAAACCATAGCCCAAAATTCCCACCGTTTGTCCTCCCGCTGCCAAGGCTTGATTTTGAGCAATTAAATCCGCTCCAAACATGGCTCCAGATACCACTAAACATCCCAAATTCACCAATTGATCCACAATCAACTGACTAGCCATCGTGCCATAACTGGTCGGATGACGTGATCCAATCACGGCCACTGATTTGTTAAAAATCGGCCAGTGATTTGACTGACTCTGAAACCAAAGTACTGGAGGTGCTAATTTTAGTTCTCGTAATGACTTAGGATAATCACTATCAAGCTGAGTAATTACCCGAATCTTTCGCTCTTGGAGCCACTCAAAAAACGAACTAAAACTATACTCAGAAAAGAACTTTTGGCTTGAACTAACCTGAAAATCAGTCAGAGCATATTTTCGTACCAGGCTCTCTGGAAATTTCCGAAGTTCTATTTGGGTGATTTCGCCAGTTTTAAGAGCCTGAAACATT
>DOZC01000039.1 GCA_003518205.1 Minisyncoccota bacterium
ACAAGAAATTGTACAGACTCAATTTTTCTCGCCTTAAATATGGATTTGGCAACGATTTACATGCTATGCTGAGTCATCTCTCAACTGAAGTTAACCAAATGATAAACAGTGAAGCCTATTTGCTTTTTCTTACAGGAATGGCGTTTTTGTTCGTTCACGAATTGGATGCCATTCAACATCATGAATGGCGCTTCTTTTTCTCTCTCGTTCCTGTGAGCAATTCCACAGCCCACCGGCTGTTCGCAGCAGCTCACATTCCTCTCTTCGTGTTCATCCTATGGAATGTATCTCTCCTATGGTTTCAAATCGGATTTGATATCTTCCTCATCATCCATGCGGCCCTGCATGTGATCCTGAGACAACATCCCCAAATTACCTTCAACAATGGGTTTTCTCGTTTATGGGTTTTTGGCGGAGCGCTGATTGGCTTTGTTCATCTTATAGTGCTGAACATAGTCCTGTTGCTCTAAAACAAATACATATGACTTTAGATAAAATAGGGCTCAAGCAGGTTGTGTATTTTGGTACAACTGAATTAGTGGAACTATTGCTGGAGCCACTTGAATTTTTACTCCTCGGCAAAATGCTTGATTCTAGATTAATGAATGGCAAAGAAATTGACTCTGGCAGCTTAGAGCAACTTGTAAAAAAGCAAACAAAGATTAAATCAAACTCTAAAGAGTATGAATACTGGGTAGCAATTTTTTCTCTTATAAGTGAATTTGGTGAACATTCCGAAATAGGGTTTTATCTTGAGGATAAATTTAATAGAAGAAGAGATCGCATCGATTCGCTCAAAGATTTAGAAGCTTTTAAACAAGAAAACAATCAATGCGATGTGATAATTAAAAATGAAAGAAAAGTTTATGAGTTTCAGTTGAAGCGTTATAGAGATGAATGGACCGAAAAAGCACTTTTTGATTTCATAAAAAAGAAAATCCTTCAATATAGTGATCCAATCAACTATTTGATAGCAATTCAAAGTAATGTCGTAGGTCCAATTTCATTGGAATTTTTAGAGAACCTAAGTAGCAACCTTGGTAAACTAGCAATAAAAAAAGATTTAGGAATAATTTGTTTTACATTTAATGCAAACAATGAACATATAATAACTGTGCGCGTATACCCAGACTATCGTGTTACCAAGCAACCTTTTGTGAGTGGCTCAGATCAAGTCAAAAAGTTGTACAATGTGCAAGGCACTCATTGAGCGGTTAATAAGCTAGCTTACTGTTCTTCGAAGCAGGTTCGACTTCGTCCAGCCAGTGACCCATTGCGGGATTTTCACTGCTTCTAATGTTAACCTACTACTATTTACTAAGTGGAAAAAACATTTATCGTATTGGAATCGTTGGTTTTAAATGAAACAATACAACTGGATTATAATCTGGATGATAAGGAGCTGTTTCCTCTGGTGAGAATCTGTAATTTTGGTATGAGGAAGTGTAGTGCAAACAACATACGCCCATCCAAAGAATAAGAGTTGGGCTTGAGTCACTCCAAGTTACGGGATAGCGTTCTTTAGTGATTTCGACACCAGCTGGAATTTTTGCATTTTCCTTAAAATCAGTAATTGATTCGTCCAAATATTCAGTGAGGCCAATTCTCGCAACCTGAAGATTTAAATATTTTTCCCATAAATTAATTTTTGGGATTATATCTCTGGGTGATACTGTCAGCCGCGGATCGTTTTTTATAACATCATCAATAAATCGTTGATTAAGAATTTTTTTTGGGAACAAATGATTCCATGTCATCAGTAAAGCAAAATAAAAACATCCGCTATCTTGAGAATGGGCAATTTTCAAAAACTCTGCTAATCGATCTCTTTGAATTGCTCCAATGGCTTTTTCTTTCAAATCAAACATATCTTGAATTATATGGGCTCAGTCAAGATGCTGGGATTAAGGAACTTCGATCATTCCATAATTTATTTCCTGTATACTTAATTTCGTTGGTTTTGGTAGTACCTCTTGTAAGAAAGGGTGACTATGTCGAAAAAGTTCTATCAAGCTTTGGGAAAAACCGAAACTTGGCCAGATTTGACTCATACAGCTCCGACCTCGCTTTCATACAGCGATGTGATTTTGCTCCCCCAAAATTCTACGATTAAATCTCGCTCTGATGTTAGCCTCGAAGTTCAGTTTGGTCCCTATACTCTGACCAAACCCATAATTTCCGCTCCGATGGATACAGTTTCGGGGGAGAAAATGATTCGGTTATTGGCCGAGATGGGAGCTTTAGGATCATTACCAACTGGAGACTTGGTAACAAATCTTGCTTTATGCGATCAGTTGAGTCATGAAAAAATTCCTTGTCTTTATGCAATTTCGCTCAAAGATGCGTTTAAAACTGCCAAGCAATTTCAAGATCGGGGGGCAGAAATGATTCTAATTGATATCGCCTATGGTGGGATTGATTTGGCTAAAAAAGTGGCCCAGGAAATCAAGCAAAAACTCAAACTCTGGGTGGTATTGGGAAACATTGCGACTTATGAGCAGGCTCTGGATTATAAAAAACATCAAGTCGATATTGCTCGAGTGGGAATCGGGCCAGGGGGTTTGTGCACCACGCGCTTGGTAGCCGGATCTGGCTTGCCTCAACTTTCAGCAGTGTTTGAAACTACCAGTGCCGGAATTCCGATTATCGCCGATGGCGGCATTAAACATCCTGGTGATGTGGCCAAAGCCATTGCGGCTGGAGCCACCACAGTCATGATTGGTTCTCTGTTAACCGGAACCGAAGAGGCTCCGGGAGAAGTGATTGGAGGTAAAAAATATGCTCGCGGTCAAGCCTCGATGGACTATATGAAGGATCGCGGTATTTCTCAATCCGGCTTTCGTTCCGCCGAAGGTATCTCTACTATGGTGCCCTTTAAAGGTTCGGCAGAGTTAGTCATCAACGATATTGTGGGTGGTTTGAGAAGTGCCATGTCTTACAGTGGAGCAAGCAGCATTGCGGAGTTTCAAAAGCGAGCCATTTTTGCTTTGGTATCAGAATCGGCTCGGGGCGAAGCTAGACCTCATATTTTGGAATAGATACCGCCAGGCAGTGGAGAGTTGGTACTTCAGGGTTATGAGAGATTGGATGGTTGGCGAAAACTTAACTGATTTTGAAGATTTTTCTTAAGGTATTGCCGCCAGCATTTCCGGCCATCACAGTTAAAATTATTCCAACCAAACACAAAATCAACTCAGTAAAAAATTTGTTCCTGAGAGGATTCTCTACATCAGGATAGTATTCATGTAATCGACTATTTGCCATTAGAGCTTTAATGAGTTCTTGATATGGCACATAGTGAACCTGTTGATCTGGTCCAGTTAAGGCGGCGCAGGAATTTTTAGATGTTGCAGCTTGTGGAGTATCTACAGGACAAGAAACGATGGGAAAAGTTTGAGATACAGATTGACTCCAGCCACCACCATCGACGTTGGTGGTAGTGCTGCGGCCTCCAAGATCTTCTGGTCTTGGTTCAGAAATGTCCAGTTCCCACATACACGCGTCTCTTAGATTAGTTGGTTGAGAAGTTGGATAGTTAGCTGCCAAATCATTACAAGCAGCAGTGGGATTTAGCTCAGTGTCAACAGTATAGCTAGTGCCATAGCGCTGTTGATTGAGTCCAGTGACAATAAGTTTAACTCCGTTGGGAATGCCATTTTTATCTGTAGTTATCACTACTTGGCAGTCAAGTTTACTGATTCCCGATTCGGCACATTCATTAGTTAGATTTAAAGCCGAGCCAATAATTTCTTCCAACTCTCCTGGAGTTAAAGTTTGAGCTTGAAGAGCAATAGGTAAGCGAGGTAGAGGCTCAACTCTTGAGGGGCCAGATTGTTGATTTTGCCACCATACAGCTATGGATTCGATCATAATTAGATCAAATTATATCACTTGGAGTTATTGAGGAATTACTGAGGAAAAATTGGTTCTGTCCCCTTTTTCTTTTGCCAGGGAAAAATTTTGGGAAGTTTAATCTTAAAAAAAGATTTTTGATTTTTTTTACTAATTCTTTGATCAACTTAACTTGATCGCTTCACGGTCTTTGGCCTGGTGTGATTATTTTGTCTGGCTTTACTAAACCAGGCTAAAATTAAAATCAACCACTCCAAAGAAGTGTCGCGATTTAAAGTTGTTTCATTAGCTAAATAGTGACGTGAAGTTTCCATATGTGCTCCCAAGACATGTGCCGCGGAGTATACTACTCTCAAGATGTTAAACCAAGATTCTTCCTGGCAAAACGTGAGTGGTTGGTATGATCAGTTAGTGGGTCAAACCGGTCATCATTTTCACAGTCAGGTAATTTTTCCCTATTTAAAAACTCATTGGTCTGTTGTTGCTGGCGAGTCAGTTTTAGATTTAGCTTGCGGTCAGGGAGTTCTGGCTAAGTTTTTAGGGTCGGCAGTTAGCTACATTGGGGTGGATATAGCCAGGAATTTAATTGAGGCAGCTCAAAAATCTGATCAAAACTTACTTCATAAATACATTACGGCTGATGTGACTCAGAATTTAGAGGTGCGGCTAAAAACTGCCAAAGCTCAACTCAAAATTGATAAATTTGATCACGCCGCTTGTATTTTGGCTCTGCAAAATCTGGCCCATCCCAGTGAATGTTTAAAAAATATAGGTCCCCAGTTAAAGTCCGGCGGCACCGCCATCCTAGTTTTAAATCATCCGTGTTTTAGAATTCCCCGTCAATCTGGTTGGGATACCAATCCCGCCACCAAATTGGTTTATCGTTGGATTAATCGTTACTTGAGTTTTTTGGAAATTCCCATCAAAGCCCATCCGGGCCAAAGAAATAGCCCAGTAACTTGGTCATATCACTTTGCTTTGCAAGATTTGTTTAGTTGGTTGCGTGAGGCTGGCTTGGTGGTGACTGATCTAGCAGAACTGGTATCTGATAAAGAGAGTTTGGGCAAAGCAGCTAAAGCTGAAAATCGGAGTCGGGCCGAGATTCCTTTGTTTATGGTGATTCAGGCCAAAAAATTGTAGAGGAGAATGAATTGCAATATCTTGAAAATTGCTAGATTGAATGCTTTACTAGCTGTGTGACCACGAAATATTTGACCAACTGAAAGAATGACATGAAAATTAAATCTGTCGCGGCCTATGAAATTTTAGCTTCTGGCGGTTACCCTACGGTTGAAGCGAGAGTTGAGCTCGAGAGCGGGTTTGTAGGCATAACTTCAGTTCCCTACGGTGCTTCAGCTGGTTCGCATGAAGCCAGTGTTTTGATGGATGGCGATCAAGCTCGCTATAACGGTCAGGGCATGTTGAGGGTGGTTAAAACTATTCAAGAAACGATCGCACCTTTAGTCATTGGTTTGGATGCCGCCGATCAACGAGCTTTAGATGAAACCATGATCACCGCTGATGGCACGCCCAATAAAAGCCAGTTTGGAGGTAACGCGATTTTGGCGGTATCTTTGGCCGCAGCTCAAGCCGAGGCAGCAGCCCAGAAAAAGCCTTTTTATAAACACATTGCCGAAACTTTCCAAACCGGAGTTGATTTCTCAAACTTACCCAGCCCAATGGTGGTAGTTATTGAGGGAGGCAAACATGCCGATGACACCACAGATTTGCAGGAATTTTGTATTTCGGCTGTGGGCGATGGCAGTGCCGCTGAAAAAGTTCGCTGGGCCATGGAGGCTTATCACGCTCTGAAAAAAGTTTTGAAAGCTAATAAACTATCTACCAATGTCGGCAATGAGGGCGCTTTTGCGCCCAACGGCATTCCTTCCAATGAAGCCCCCTTTCAATACATCTTGGAAGCCATTAAAAATGCTGGCTACGTGGCGGGCAAAGATTTGAGCATTTCGATCGATGCCGCCGCCAGCGAGTTTTACCATGACGGCAAATATGATTTGAAAGTTGAAGGTCGCCAGTTAACTGCCGCCGAACTGATGGCATATTACGAAAGCTGGCTTCAAAAATACCCGATTGCTACTATTGAAGATATGTTGGCCGAAGATGACTGGGATAACTGGGTGATGATGAAACAGCTAGCCGACAAATATCAAGTTGAGTTGATTGGTGATGATCTAACTGTCACCAATCAAGAGCGGTTGCAAAAAGCTATTGATCTCAATGCCATTTCAGCCATTTTAATTAAACTTAACCAAATCGGCACGCTAACTGAAACTGTGGATTGTTGTATGTTGGCTAGGAAACATGGCTTAATGACCACCACCTCGCATCGTGGTGGTGGCGAAACCAATGACGCTGCCATGGTTGATTTAGCAGTGGCTGTTGGCAGCCGGTTTATTAAGGTTGGACCAACCCGCGGTGAGCGAGTCAGTAAATATAATCGATTGCTGGCGATCGAACGAGAATTAAGAAGCTAAATTTTTGTCTGAGCCTGGGTTGTCACAGCCTGAGCGGCTTTGACAGCGGCCTCTGGGTCACCCAAATAGTAGTGCCTAATTGGTTGAAGATTTTCATCTAGCTCGTAAACCAAAGGAATACCAGTAGGAATGTTGAGTTCAGTGATCTCAGTTTCAGAAATATTGTCAAAATATTTAATTAGGGCTCTCAGACTATTGCCGTGAGCCACAATGATAACTTTTTGGCCACTCTTAACCACTGGAGCAATTACTTGCTCCCAATATGGCACCATTCTAGCCACGGTATCGCTCAGAGCTTCAGTTCTAGGCAGTTGAGCATCGGTTAAATAAGCGTAACGAGGGTCTTTGCCGCAGAATCGCTCATCATCATCAGCCATAACTGGTGGTTGAACGTCGTAGCTCCGGCGCCAAAGTTTGACTTGATCAGCGCCAAACTTTTCAGCCGTTTCAGCTTTATTTAAACCCTGGAGATCACCATAGTGACGTTCGTTAAGTTGCCAGGCGTTAATGACTGGAATCCAGTCTAACTCCATTTCTTCCAGCACGATCCAGAGAGTTTTAATCGCCCGTTTTAAAACTGAGGTAAAAGCTACGTTAAAAGTCAGGCCGGTCTCCTTTAGCAACTGACCGGCGGCGTGAGCTTCACCCTCGCCTTGAGGGGTTAAGCCCACATCAGTCCAACCGGTGAAGCGATTTTCCAAGTTCCAAGTGCTCTGACCGTGACGTAGTAAAACTAGTTTGTAAATTGTTGACATAGATAATTTTGCCTTCTGGATTATATTGATAATCTAATTTACAACCAAACAAACTTTGATTGACATAATTATATGTCTTTAGTTGCGTTTAGACAGTTTGGCTTTCCCCCTACCTTTTCACCCATTCTCCAGTATAATGTCGCTATTAACAAGTTCTGTGCGTTTTTAGGTGTCCGCGGAAGTACGAGAGTCTCTCCACAGGGTTTACCGAAAAAACAAACGTCCCTGAAGGAGGGGTAAACG
>DOZC01000019.1 GCA_003518205.1 Minisyncoccota bacterium
GAATTTGGCTGCTGGGTTGATTATGATAGTGCCATTATTTTGGCTGAAGCAATTTAAACCCATGACGGGGCGTGATTTGGTTTGGACGGTGGCGCGGAGTTCGGTGGGGATGGTGGGTTTGATTGGCAGTTTTGCCAGTTTTCTGTATTTGCCCATGGGTACAGCCTATTTTATGTATTTTGGCGGCATCATTTTGGGCGGTTTTGGGTTGGGCAAGTTACTCTTTAAAGAAAAACTCACTTTAGTAAAAATCATTAGCTTGGTTTTGGCTTTGGTAGGAATGACTCTGGTTTATCAAGTTTCATTTAACCCAACCACGATCAAGTATTTGTGGCTAGCTTTAATAGCTGGTTTGGCTGGAGCTTTTTGGGTGGTGTCTTCTAAGAAAATCTCAGCTAGTTATAGCGCTCTCCAACTCAATACTCTGGATTTCTGGATTTTTGGTATTTTAGCCGTGATGATTTCATTATTTCAACACGAAGCCTGGAGTTGGCCTACTTTAACTTTGCCCTGGATGGCAAATCTGCTTTTTATGATCATGATCATCGTAACCGGTCAACTGATAGTTTTTGGGTTTAAACACCTTGATGCTCAGCGTGGCAGCCTGATTTTATTACTCGAAGCGGTTTTGGGAGTGGTAGTGGGAGCGGTGGTGTTTCATGAGCAATTAAGTTCTCTGGCCTTGGTGGGTGGAGCTTTGGTTTTAATTGCCGCAGCCCTGCCTGAGGTGAAAGAGTTGATGAGAAATTCTCGAAATTTGGCTAGACTACAGTCAGTTACTAGTGTTTGGGATCCTATTCCAGATCAAAAAACAGTCAGAAAAAAACTTCAATCAAGATCAAAGTTGAAAACTGCTTAATTATGTTAGCAATGTTGGTGGCGACGCGTCTGCTTGGATTTCCTCTTAACCGATGATACAATCCACCAGTTATGAAAAGTTTTTCTTTTAAATTTCCAGTCGTGTCCCACATGGGTCACACCGTATCTCACGCTAAAAATCGGGCCAGTCGCGGTTTCAAATATAACCTTCATACCGTAACTGTGGTGGTAGATGGACTTAAAAAACGTCTCAAAGTCCCAGCTCGAATGATTCGGACTCTAAAAAGAGCCGGCATTACCACTCACTATAAAAAAGCTGAGCTAACTAAGTAAATTTGGACTCAGTGCTACATTTGAATTAAAAGCGCTCTTTATGAGCGCTTTTTTGGGACTGGTTAGGAACTAAACATGGTGGGTGACAGATTCAGTTTCTGCCAAATTATTTTTGATTTCATTCCAACTACTGGGAATTTTGCCTTCCAGTTGCACTTGAATCAAATTCAAGCGCTGGGTGGCGGGATCAAGTTGGACTTGGTGCAAAATCAAGCGTTGCCAACCTCTGGGAGTGGGTAAGAGCGTCCAGAGTTTTGGCCAAGGGCTAAAGGCTCGACTGGCTCTTTCCAGTAAAATGGCTTGATCTTTGGGAGCGGTTAGAGTTTTTAACTCAGCTAGAAGCAGCCCGCTGGTGGGAGCGGGAGTTTTGACTGCGGGAGTTTTGGCCATTTGAGTAGTGTCAGTAGTAGTCCAGCCACAGGCCTGGCAAACCAGCTGCCAGGGTACATAACTGTCAGCCTTAGTCAGGCGAGCGGCCATCGCGGTGGGTGAATCACTTGGCTGAGGGTGAAGGGTCAATTGATTGGATGCCAGCTGAGTCAAAACATTTCCCAATTGGCTGGCAGCTAGTTCAAAAGCTGTTTGGTAATAATCACTGCTGGTCCAATCAGGAGCGACTTTCAAAGGCAATTGAGTCAAAATTTCACCGGCATCAAGTTGCATAGTGACTTTAATAACGCTGACGGCTGAATTAGTTTCTCCAGCCAATAAAACTCGTTGAGCCGGTGAGCTACCGCGCCAGCGTGGCAGCAGCGAGGGATGAACATTGACGGGGGCAATCCGAGGCAATTTCAGCAACCACTCTGGTATAAAATACCCAAAATCAACTACTAACAACACATCACAGCCTGAGGTAGAAAATTGATCAGTTATGATAGTTTTGGCTTCAGTGTCAATCTTTTCATTTAACAGGATTTTGGTGATTTTAGCTTGATCGGCCCAAACCGCCATGGGGCTGGGAGTTAGAATTTGCTGGCGACCAATTGGTTTAGGAGCTGGAGTAATGACTCCCTGAAATTGGAAACGGGAGTCAGTGAGTAGGGTTTTGGCCAAAAGCAGCGAATAATGGCTTGAGCCAGCCAGCCATAATTTTAAAAGAGTGCCGGGGCTGAATTGATTCATGTTATCAATTTAAAGATAGGCCAATAAAGACCGGTCTTCGATTTCGATTAAATCACCCTTTTTATCTTCTTGATAAACTGGCAAATCGTACTCATTGGCGTAATCGGTAAACAAAATTCCCTCGAGATGATCGGCTTCATGTTGGGCCACCCTGGCTGGAAAATCCACTAGGTGCAGTTTTTGGCTGATGAGCTGGCCATTTTGAAGTTCACTAAACTCCAGATCAATCCATTCCCACCGAGGCACGGGGCCATAAAGACCTGGCATCGAGAGACAGCCTTCTAAGGCCGGATTTTTGGAGTCGGGACCGAGACTGCGTTCTAAACTGTGTTTAGTGATAATCGGATTAATCATGGTCGTTAAAGTGACTTTACCACTGCCTCGGCGAGGATTCTGAAGATCCAGTTTTAAGCTGAAAATTCGCCAAAGCTGATTGACTTGAGGAGCGGCCAAACCCACACCGCTGGGACGTCGTTTCGAATCCAGAGTTGCTGCTAGTTCGACCACCAATCTTTGCAGCTCTGGTGTGACGGCCATAACCGGTTTGGCTGGTAGCCGCAGTGTTGGATGCGGCACAATGATAATCGGGAGTGTGGACATTATGGCTGTAGTATAGCAAACTCGAAGTCCAACCAGCGGTCAATTGGCTCAAGTTGAGTTCCGGTCAAAGTAGCTAAGTCGCAACTCAAATGAGTTTGAAGTTGACTTTCCAGAGTTTGAAAAAGTTCGAGATGTCGCTGAATTTGATCGGTGTCTTGCCAATTATCGCGGCGGTCTCGATATCTAACTGTTAAATCAGCAAAACGCTCAGCTAAAGTTAACAATCCGTGAGGTCCAACTCGAAAATCAGTGTAGTCACAAAGTTTTTGAGTCCAGTTGTCGCTAGTTACGACAGCGTTAGTGGTGCCTTCTGCGTGGTTCATGATTAGATCAATGATTTGAGCTTGGTGATGGAGGGGGAGTTGGCGAATCAACCGACTGGTAACCTCATCCACGTCAAACCCGTATTGGGCTTGCCACTGGGCTTGGAGAGCGCGATAACGAGGCAACTCGGATGATTTCATGAGTTTGACGAAAGCATTTGGCCTGAGATCAAACTTGATTAAATTACCCAGATCATGCAGCAGCATGGTTTCCAAAAGTAGCTGACGATTTAGGTTTGGTCCTTGCCAGTGTTGGACTAAAAAATCCATCAGACTGGTAACGCGAAGCAGATGAGTTTGGAGGACGGAGTGAATTTCAAATTGGACGAAAATTTGCCGCGGCGTGATTTTCCGAGCCGTGATTGGCTGAGAAGATCGCGAGGTGGTTTTCATAACCATCATCATGGAGTTTGATCCAAATTTTGCAAAGCTTTTAATTGAGCTGTGACTTCAGGATTTTGGGGTGAAAGTTCCAAAAGTCGTTCATAGGTGGCGATGGCATTGGTTGGTTGTCCGGCTTGTTCGTAGGCTTTGCCTAAATCAAACCAGGCAGTTAAATAGTTGGGCTTCATGGCCACAGCCTGTTCTAAATGTGCCAATCCTGCCGAAGTTTGACCAGCCGAAATCTCCACCAAGCCCAGATGATAAACCAATTTTGGATCAGTCGGGGAGAGTTTAATGGCGGTTTGAAGAGCGGCTTGGGCTTGGGTTAAATAAGTGGGATCGATTTGACTCAAATTGATAAAAATTCGGGCTCGAGTTTTGTGAAAATCCAAATGTCGCGAGTTGAGAGCTAAAGTTTGATCACTGGCTGCAACGGCGGCTTGACTTAGCTGAGTAATCACCTCACCACTAGTGCTCGCCTGAGGCGAGGTTTTTAAAGCCACCGCCAATCGACTGTATTGATTGGCTAATTCGTCCCAAAATAAAGCTTCACTTGGCGAAGCGGCGATAGCTTGTTCAAGTTTGGTCATGCCCAATTCATATGATCCGGCAGCCAGCAAAGCTTTGCTGGCAGCATAATCCCGATCTGCTGACCACCAAGTCAAAACCAGAGTTATGGTCCAAAGTGACAGAATTGTAATTCCAGCAGCCTTCATCCAGTTCCAGCCTGTTAAAGTTGGAGCTGAGGAATTTTGAACTGGGGTGGCTGAAGCTAAGGAGGTTTGGTGAGTCCACACTCCCAGCCAAGCCAATCCTAGCCAAAATAAAACATTGATCGCAACGGTGGAAAAACCAAAAAAGTTTGAAATACCTTGGGCCACTAAACCTGTGAGCCAAGCAATGGCGATTCCTGTTTGGTGACTTGAGTTAGAATGTTTTAACTGCCCTAAAATGCCAATTCCAATTACCACCCACAAACTCAAGTAACTCAGTAGCCCCACCGCTCCGGTGGTGGCTAAATAATTCAGGAATTCATTGTGGGCTTTGTTATATAAAAAATCCCATTCAGACACCAAGTTATGCTCTGTGGGCCGGAATTGGTAATAAGAAAAGGCGAAGGTTTCAACTCCTGTTCCAAACCAAGGGTATTTTCTAAAGATTTCTAAAGCGCCTTTCCAGACAATTAAACGGATCTTTCCGGATTCTGTGCCGCCGTTTTCGAGTTGAGTGCCTCCTGCGGGTGCAGGTTTTGTTGTATCGGCTTTCCTCTCGGCAATGCTCGGGGCAGGTTTGACTTGGAAAAACTGACCAACATTAAAGCGGTTAAACGCTGAACCAAAGAAGATATTTATTAAAAAAACTGCAAGTAAAACGAAAGCAATTTTTTTAAAATTTATTAGCATTGCAGCTGCAAATACTCCAAAGCCTGCCAGAAGCCCTAGTGTTGCTCCTCTTGAATAAGTAAAGGTTAAGCTCAAATACAGAAGGATAGTGAGTAGCGTATAGCGTATAGCGGATAGTAAGCAACAAGCCTATACGCTAAACGCTATCCGCTATACGCTAAAACATAGGAGGCAGCAAGTTAACATGAAGTAC
>DOZC01000048.1:0-6223 GCA_003518205.1 Minisyncoccota bacterium
GGGCAACTACATTGCGCAACATAACCGCATCTGTCGGTACAATTCAGTAATGGAATAATTGCATTTGGTGGATAGCCGCCACAATCACTTGGACCAGTGATTATTTCAGATTTTTTTAAAGAACATTCGGTTGGACAAAAACATTTTTCCTCGGCATTACACATCTCATCGCAACTTGCTAGAAGTCGGAAGGCTGGCACCGGTTGAGGTGTAACACTGGGTTGAGCCAATAAAGTTTGAGTTGGAACTGGGGTTGAGGTTAATATGGATGTCGGGGTCAGGGTTGGGTTGTACTTTGCATTACTTTTTTCAGCTTCTTGGAAACATTTGGTTGGGCTATCAAATTGCTCATTCACAATACTTTTTTTACCCCAAACATCAACTCCACAACTTCGCAAAATATGGTCTTCACACCAATATCTTCCATTCACACCAGTAGTTTTGCAAGCCAAATCAACATCAGCTTGATATTCAACTTTCAAACCGTCGCAACTTAAACCATCAGCGCTACATCTATTTTGACAAGTTCGGGCTTTTATTCCGGTCAAAACCCCATTTGAATATTGACACACATTTTCAGTATTAGTACTCAAATCACACCATACATCGCCATATTTTTTGCACTGCTGAATTATTAATGTATCTATTCCTCCCACTCCACCCACTGTTGTGGGAGTTGGCTCAGCTGGCTGAGTAGGAGCTGGGGTAGGACCACACATATAGCCTCTAGCCCGGCAGTTGGTTTTCTCTCCATCACTTGCCGATACAAAAATGGCTCTATTTTGTGACCAAATACATTCCACACAATCATTGACTCCACCACCTTTGCAAGCAAAACCACCAACTGGCACACTGCCACCTTGGCCCTGGTTATTTTCGCCACATTTGTGTTGACTGGGGTCATGATATTTTGAATAATCACTATTTTTACCTGGACCACACCATAATCCGGCGCAAGCATCATCGTTTTTCTCCTCAGCACCTCTCAAAATACCATCGCCAGATTTAACACATCTACGACAATCACCCAAGTTGGTGCCGGCGCAATACGTTTGACCTTCTTTGGCAAAACCGTCGCATTCTGATCCCACGCCGTAAGGAGTGGGAGTGGGAGTAACTGAGGGTAATAAGCTCACCCAAACTCCAGAGGGAGTCGGTGTTCCTGAGGGTAGCCATATTTCCATCGGAGCTGCCCATTGTCTAATATCTTGACCCATTTGAACTAGCAAGAAAGCTGAAACCAAACCCACACTCATGAGCAGTAAGATAATGGCCAATATGACAGATTTTAACTTGTGGACTCTACCCAACTTAAAAACTGAATCCTGAGCTGCCCCCCCATAGAATAAGTCTTGTGATGTTCTGGTGGAGTGAGCGGTAGTGATAATGGAACCAGATTTTAGACTCTTCTTTAGAGCCCGACCAAAATTTGAAGGACCCCAGTGACTTTTGACTTATTAAGCTTGCTCAGATCAAATGACTGAGGTTTTATTTTGGAAGGCAAAGACATATCAACACCACAATAAAGTGGCTTGATATAGAGTTTACAGGTTTGAAGTCAGAGTTGGCAATCATCAAGAAAATATGTATCTAGTGTCAGCGAATAATGAGTGACAGTTCTGATAATTTCTGATATGGTATGAAACAGCCAGTTGAGCTAGAATTGGGCGACTGTTTTCAAGGGTAAAAATTGGTAAATATTAAAAATATTTTTAAAGAAAGTCACATATTATGTCAAAACCAACTAAATCTGCCAAGTCAGCCAAATCAGCCAAAATTACTTCGGCCCGTTCTGCAGCTCGACCGATTGTTCGAACCACCAATCAACTAGCTCAAGCATTGCAAAAAACTTCTGCGGCGATGCCAAAAATTAATTTGAGTTCTCCACGCCGTCTCAACCAAATCTTAATTGCAGCTTGGGTGGTAGTGATTGCAGTGGCTCTATTCTATTTCCGAGGTCAATTTATTGTGGCCACCGTTAATGGTCAACCGATTTTCCGATCCGCGCTCATCAGTTCATTAGAGTTGCGTTATGGCAAAGAAACTTTGGATACTTTGGTATTGGAGACGCTGGTGCGCCAGGAGGCGGCCGCCAAGAAAATCTCAGTCACCAATGATGAGTTGGAGGCTGAAGTTCAAAAATTGGCCGACAATTTGAAATCTCAAAGCCAAGACCTAGATCAGCTTTTAAGTTTGGAAGGTATGACTCGGGATTCTCTCAAAGATCAACTTAAGCTGCAATTATTAGTCGAAAAAATGGTGGACAAATCCACTGTGGCAGTGACTGATGAAGAAGTGGCTAAGTATTTAACTGAGAACAAAGCCTATTTGCCTAAAGATGCCAAACCAGAAACTCTGGCTCCTGAAGTGAAAGCTCAGCTAGAGCAACAAAAACTTTCTGCCAAAACTCAGGAATTGCTCAAAGAGTTACAAACTCGGGCTAAAATTAACAATTGGCTATTTAAAACCAAACCGGCCGGAGTTGCCCCTGCTGAACCCACTACAGCAAAATAATTAATTAATCATCGCTGGAAAGTACGGCTAAAAAGGCCTCTTGATTAAGTTGGACCCGACCGATCTGTTTTAAGCGCTTTTTGCCCTTGGCTTGCTTCTTCAAAAGCTTCATGCGGCGAGTTCGATCTCCGCCGTAAAGTTTGGCGGTGACATCTTTACGATGAGCTTTGATAGTTTCTCTGGCAATGACTTTACCACCGATGGCAGCCTGAATTGGAACTTCAAATAACTGTTGAGGAATGACTTCTTTAAGTTTTTTAACCAAATTGCGGCCGCGTTGCTCGGCTAAATCTCGGACTGAAATAAAACTTAAGGCTTCAACAATTTCGTGATTCGCCAAAATGCTGACTTTGATAGCATCAACTGGTTGATAACTCCTGAGTTCATATTCTAGTGAAGCATAGCCAGAAGTTACTGATTTAAGTTTGTCGTGAAAGTCAGTGATGAGCTCGGCCAAAGGTACGGTGTATTCTAGTTGAGTTCGGCTGCCGGCACTTAAAGTATTGCGCAGTTCACCACGTTTTTCGCGAGTTAGTTTTAAAACCGGACCAACATAGGCTTCGGGTACAAAAATCAGGACTTTAGCGATGGGTTCCAAAATTTTGGCGATAAGACTGGGGTCGGGAAATTCGGCGGGATTATTGACAGTCAAAGTTGTTCCGGTGGTGGTCAAAACCTGATAACTGACTGATGGGGCAGTGGCGATCAAGTCTAAATCAAACTCACGCTGCAGGCGTTCGCGCACGACTTCAGCATGAAAAATGCCTAAGAAACCCACTCGTAAACCATTACCCAAGGCCAAGGAGTGAGTACTTTGATATTTGAGAGCACTGTCATGCATGACTAATTTACCCATAGCTTCTTTGAGATTGACAAAATCATTGGTATCGATTGGGTAAAGCTCCATAAACACCATTGGAGTTGGTTCTTTGTAACCCGGTAAGGGTTGAACTCGATCTTTGGCAGCGGCCGTAGTTAAAGTGTCACCAATTTTAAGTAAAGCCGTATCTTTTAAACCAGTGGCCACATAACCCACCTCGCCTTGATGAAGCACTGGAGTTTTAGTGCGCTCAGGATTAAAGTAACCGATCTCAATGGGACTGAGATTAACTCTGGAAGATCGCAAATAAAGCGGAGTTTTTTCGATTAATTCACCATCAACAACCCTAACATAAGCAATCGAACCTTGGTGGTTGTCAAAAACTGACGTAATCACTAGGGCGCGCAAATCTGAAGGAGTGGCAGTGAGTGAGGTTCCGACTGGAGCCGGAATTCGATCGATAATTGCTGTTAAAACTGCTGTCACCCCTTGGCCAGTTTTGGCAGAAACAAACAACAAATTTTCTTCTGGTTGATTGAGAAGTTCGAGACATTCCAAAATAGTTTGATCCAAATCTGCTGAAGGTAAATCGATTTTATTAATGACTGGAATAATCGTTAAACCCAAATCTAAGGCTTTTTGATAGTTAGCCAAAGTTTGAGCTTGAATGCCTTGAGAAGCATCAATGAGCAAAATAGCACCTTCGCAGGCAGCTAGAGAACGACTGACTTCATAACCAAAATCCACATGTCCGGGAGTATCGATGAGATTGAGTTCGTAGGTTTTGCCCTGGTGGTCATAGCGCATCCGCACCGGAGCCAGTTTGATAGTAACGCCTTTTTCTTTTTCGATGGGATTGGAGTCCATCATTCTTTCAGTAAAATTCAGATCAGAAACTGTATGAGTGGCTTTCAAAAAAGCATCAGTCAAAGTAGTTTTGCCATGATCAATATGAGCAATGATGGAAAAATTGCGGATGGCTGAAGTATCTTTGGGATATAGCTGGACAGACATAGATCAGATTTTCAGTCACAGGTTGGCTTTACAAAGCTCTCGCTGAGTTGGAACCAAAATTCAAAAATTCGACTACCGCAAAGATTTTGATTCAAAATCTAAACAGATTTTTTCTTGGAAGTGACTTTTTTAGCGGCAGTTTTTTTACCAGCAGCTTTCTTTTTAGCAACGGTCTTTGCAGGTTTAATCAATTTAGTTGTCTCGGCTGGGGTGGCGATAACTTTGCTGATTTGACTCTTCATTCGAGCGGCCTTGTTTTTGTGAATGACATTTTTTTTCACTGCTCGATCAATCTTTGAAAAAGCCGCCGCCGCGGTTTCAGCGGTTGGGAGTTTAAAAACTTTGTCAATGAAAGTTTTCAACAAAGACTTGGTGCGCCGATTGGTCAGAGTTTTCTTTTTACTGACTCGCAGGGCTTTTTTGGCATTAGCTAGGATTGGCATAGGCCGCAATTATACCAGGGCTGACTCGAAGCTGCAAACCAAATTTCCCTGACCCAGAATTAGTGAAAGTGAATATAATATGGCTTAGAAGTCGCTCTCAGCAATTCAGAATTCAACCATGTTTCAAAATCTCGCCAGAATTTTCAAAAATAATGCTCAATGGTTGGAACAACAACAGCGCTCTATTTTGTCGGCGGCACTAATCATTACCGTTGCTAACATTTTGTCTTCGGCCTCTGGTTTGGTACGTGAACGATTGTTGATCAGTTATTTTTTTGATTCACCTGAATCTCAAAAAGCTTACGAAGCTTTGCAAGTAGCGTTTCAAATTCCCGACAGTTTATTTCAATTAATTGTGTTGGGAGCAGTGTCAGCGGCATTTATTCCTACTTTTGCGGCTCTAAAAAAGAAAACCGAAGCCGAAGCTTATCATGTGGCTTCAGCGGTAATGACCCTAACTGTCTTGGTGTTTGGATTTTTCTCGCTATTAGTGCTAATTTTTGTGGAACCGATTACTCGATTTCGAACCGGGGCAGCTTTTACTCCAGAACAACTTCAGATTGTGGTTCAACTCACCCGCGTCATGTTACTAGCTCAGTTTTTCTTTGCGATCTCGAATTTTTTAACCGGTATTTTACAGTCATATCAACGCTTTATCATTCCAGCCATCGCTCCAGTGCTTTACAATCTCGGCATTGTTGTTGGAGTTATTCTATTTTCAGGTCAGTTGGGAATTTATTCCGCTGGAGTGGGGGTGGTGCTTGGGGCATTAATGCATATGTTGGTTCAGTTACCGCTAGTGCGGAAATTGGGTTTTCGTTGGCGCTTCAGTTTAGATTGGCGTCACGCTTCGGTGCGGCGAATTCTGAAGTTGATGCCTCCAAGATTATTGACGGTAGGAATTACTGAGTTTCAAGATTTAGCGCTGACTTTTTTTGCCACCACGATTGGTAATTTAAGCTTTGCCATCATCAACTTGGGACTGCGACTAATGGCGATTCCAATTAGATTATTCGGAGTGCCGATTAGCCAAGCTTCTTTGCCATTTTTGGCCGAAGAATCTGAAGATGGTAGCAAGCATCAATTTAATCATTTAGTGATTCAGGCGTTGCACCAGATAGCATTTTTTGCTTTGCCGGCGGCAGTATTACTCTTAATTCTTCGAATTCCAATTGTTCGGTTGGTTTTTGGAACTGACAATTTTCCCTGGAAAACTACTTTAATGACTGGTCGAGTCGTAGCGATCATGGCGATTTCAATTGCAGCTCAAGCCATGACTCAGCTTTTGATTCGAGTCTTTCACGCTCTCAAAGATACTATGACACCTTTTGCGGTCACCCTGCTCACAGTGGGGCTTTATTTGGTGATTTGCATGGGTGTGGTTTACGGGACTCAGTTTGGAGTGATGGGTTTGGCAGTCGCTACTAGTGTC
>DOZC01000048.1:6302-8471 GCA_003518205.1 Minisyncoccota bacterium
CTAGTGTCAGCGCTTTTTTGGAAACGGGTTTATTTTTATGGTTGCTGCATCGTCGGACAGGATTTTTAAGTTGGCAGGAGGTGTTTTGGCCTCAACTCAAAATTTTGGCAGCTAGTTTTTTGATGGCGGTATTTTTATATTTACCATTCCGAATTTTGGATGAATTGGTTTTTAATACCTCTCGCACTTTAGAATTAATTTCTCTAACTTTAATTACTGGAACAATCGGAATGACGGTGTATCTGTATTTTTGCGCTTTATTTGAAGTCAACGAATTACGCTATTTCACAGCTATTTTGGGTCGGTTTGGGAAATGGCAGCAACCTCTGGCTCAGAGCAGTGAAGTTCTGGTTGAAACCTCTTCTGACGAACACCCAGTTTAAAGTGGAGACTTGTTTCTTGATTTCCTTCTGCTTTACAATGAGAAGCAGATTTTGATGATCATGAAAGCCAAAGCAGTCAATATTTCCATCAATCTTGTTCCGCGAGATCCATTCTTTGATTCAGCGTTGGGCCGGATGCTCCAGTGGGCTCTTTCTGTCGGGAGATACTTGGTGATTTTTACTGAATTGGTGGTAATTGTGAGTTTTGCCACTCGCTTTACGTTGGATCGTCAGGTAACTGACCTAAATGATGCTTTAAACCAAAAAAAGTTGATAATTGAATCATATGGCACACTTGAGTCACAATTTTTGACCATTCAAGCCAAGTTGGCGGATGTGAAGCAAATTCATCAGCAAATTAATATCGTTGATACTTTTCCGAAGCTAATTGCGGCCGTACCCAATGACGTTCAACTAGATGAATTGAACATTACCACAGATACGGCTTATTTATCTGGATCGGTGGGGTCACAGAACACTTTGAATTTATTTTTGAATAATTTACAGCTATCACCAGATTTTTTCTCGGTTACGGTTGACGAAATTGAATCTCAGGGCAGTAAAACTCCGGGATTCACCTTTGTTATCAGAGTTAAAACCCAAGCGGAAGCCAAAGTTAAAGCCATCACGCCTCCAGCTAAACCCACTCCGGTGACTAATCAGTAATTTTGGAATTTAATTCATGTTAATTAAAAATCGCCGCCAACTTCTTCAAGGACTGAGTCGATTTTATGACAAACCGGTAGCTAAAGCTTCAATTGAGTTATTTCTCTCAATTGGAGCAGTCTTGTTTTTTGCTATCTTTGCGATTCGACCCACTTTGATTACGATGTCTGATTTGGTGAAGGAAATTCAAGATAAAAGAGAATTGGCTAAAAAGCTGGATCAAAAAGTTGTCGCTCTCTCCACAGCCCAATCTGAGTATCTCAAGCTTGAATCCAGATTAAAGATTTTGGAAACTGCCATTCCCACTAATCCTGATTTAATTCGTACTCTAAAAATTATTGAAAAACTGGCTTCAGAACAAAAAATTCCCATCTCCAGTTTGGCAATTTCCGATGTTCCTAAAGAAATTTCCACTGAAACTGACTTTAATAAGCTGGAACGCCGGAATTTGAATTTTTCTATCACGGTGGGAGGAGAATTTCCCACCATCAGAGCTTTCATCGCTGAATTAATGCAGAGTCAACGAGAGTTTATGATTAATAAAGTGACTTTTATTATCAACGATGTCAGAGGGTTGAAACGACTCGATGCGATGATTTCAATCTCTGTCCCATATTATGGTTTAAAACTCTAACTTATGTCGGTTCAACAACTCACTCTAGCAGAACAGTTCCAGCAGTTTAGGCAACAACGAACTGCGGTAATTGGTTTGTTGTTTCTGTTGGTGATAGTTGTTTTCTGGATTGCCTTGGGTCTTTTTAGTTCCCAAAATAAATTTAAGGTGTCCAAAACTCTACGAGATTTAGCCAAGCCGCTTTCGCCCTCTCTGGATGAGGTGACTCTAACTAGTTTGGAACAAAAACGGGTTTTTACCAGCTCAGAATTAAGCAGTTTTACCATTTATAAATTGATTGTGAGTGAAATCAGCAAGCAGATAAATTTGGTCGATATTAATTATCAAGAAGTTGTCAAAACCTCGAGTAGTTCGACTCAGAAAGCCAGCGAAGGGATTGCAACACCAACATCAACATCAACATCAACAGTAGCGGTTCCGACTTCGTCTATTTCCACTCCCACCATCACTCCCACTACTGAGGCTCCGGTTCCCACTGTGCCCTCT
>DOZC01000048.1:8600-9003 GCA_003518205.1 Minisyncoccota bacterium
GTTCCCACTGTGCCCTCTGGAATTTAAAATTATGTTTGGGTTAAGCTTCTGGTTTTTTTTGGCTTGTATTGCTTGGCAAATTTCGCTAGTGTAGTAGATAGCAGAATTGTGGCCATTGGTTTCTTTTATGCAGCTTGTTAATCAGTCAACTCCTTCAACCCTGCCTTCTGTCGGAGTTCCGTCTGGTGCGACCGGGCAAAACACGACTCCCACGACTCCTCAGATTCCTCAGGGTGGAGTGAGCTTTGTGGTGCCACCACCAACTCTTCCTCCTCTAGCATCGTCAACTGGATTTGTAGCACCACTGTCGCCAGTGACTCCCGCTCCAGTCAAGACTCCCGCTCCAGTCAAGACTCTCACTCCAGTCACAGCCCCTTTAACTGGGGCAACTCCACCAATCGCG
>DOZC01000048.1:9103-11103 GCA_003518205.1 Minisyncoccota bacterium
CAACTCCACCAATCGCGGCAATTCCACCAATCGCGGCGATCCCGCCAATCACTCCAACCCAACCTATTGCAGCTCCACCACCTCCGGTTCATAAAAAAAAACCCATTTGGCAACGTCAATTTCCGACTTTGGCAGGAATAGCAGTCTTGGTTGTTGCTTTAGTAGCCGGGTTGGTCACGCTTGGCAGCGGTATGGGAATTTTTGCTCCTCGAGCTACACCTCAAACTACTCCCAAACAAGTAAAAATCACCAATGTCGGTGATAAAGCTTTTACAGTTTCATTTTATACCGACGAAGCCGTAGCTGGTTTTGTCAAATATGGTACTGAGCCGAGTAGTTTAAAACTTCAAGCTGGTGATGATCGTGATCAACTGGCGGGGTCGGTTGGGAAATTTACCCTTCACCACATCACTATTAAAGGGCTAAAACCTAATACTAATTACAATTTTGTGTTGGGAACTGGTTCGGGGACCAGTTTTGATAATAACGGCGCTCCTTTTAGTCTTAAAACTGCTGCTGATCCTGGAACACCGCCTCCGGCTGCTAAAACGGTCTATGGAACTGTCATGAATCCAGGGGGAACGCCGGCAGAAGGCAGTGTGGTTTATTTGATGGCTCAAGGCGGTAGAGAGTTGTCAACTTTAGTGAAAAGTTCTGGTAGTTGGGCCATTTCTTTGGCTAGTGCTCGAACTGCAGATGGAACAGATTATTTGACTGTGACTGATGAGACGGGGCTAACAATTTTAGCTCAGGGCACAACCCTAGCCCAAACCGCTCAAATTACCACAGCCGTTAGTGAAGCTCAGCCATTGGCTGACTTGAGTTTGGCAGCGGGCGGAGCTCAAGCTATGGCAGTGCCGACCATGAAGCCGCCTGAATTCACTGAGCCAGACCCAGCCGCCACAGCAACTTCAGCTTCAGCTATCACTCCCTCTATTATTGCTTCAGCCGCCGCCGGCGCTTCAACTTCAGCCTCTACTTCAATCAACAACTTACTTGGCACCACTCCGATCGGAAGTGGCTCGGCCACCAGTTCTCGATCTGCCACTACTGCAGCCACCAGCAGTGCGGTGACCAAAGCTTTGGCTGCTTCTCCCAGTGGAGTTTTAAATTTGACTCAGATCGCCACATTGTCTGCCACCACCCTCGCTACAGTGGTAAATTCTCCAGTAGTGGTGGGTGTAGCGGCACCAAGGGTGAAGGTCACGATCGAAATCCACTCTACGACAGAAATCACTCAAGAAGTGACGGCTGACGCCGATGGCAATTTTGAGTTAGATACTTCTCAATTTCAAGATCTAGAGCCAGGAGAACACACCGTGACTTATACTTACATTGATCCGACCACAGGGCAAGAAGTGACCAAAACTCACACTTTCGTGGTTGGCAATCCCAATGCTTCAACGACAGGCTCGCAAATCGCCGCTGCTGACGCTGGTCTTGATTCAACTTACGGCTCTGGTAATCCTTATCCCATTACCTCACCGACTAAAGCCGCCTCAAGTTCTTCCGCTTCGGCAAACTCTTCCACCAGATCAGCTGTGGTTTCCACCACTAGCGGAACTTACGCCTCTGGTTCGGTTGGAGCTACCATCGCTCTGATTGGTGGCGGGATGTTCTTAATGGCTTTGGGCTGGTGGAGTTGGTGGTTAGCTGGCCAGATTCGAGAAGAGCTGAGTTGATTTCAGCCGATCCAAACCAAATTTATCCTAATTAGGGTTGAGCCACATTTTTAATCGGATCCCAAAGATCTCGACTAGTGCCTTCATATCCCAAGGCCCAGATTGCAATTCCGGCTAGGTCAAGTTGTTTGGCATACTCTAGTTTGTAGGCCAGAGATTTGGCGTTTTCATAATAAACCACATAGGTTTTGCCATCCTCAATATAGGTCAAATAGGGTGCCAAAGCTGACTCATGCCAGTTTTCAGTGACTTTGAGCTTGGTTTTATCGGCTAAAATTGATTGAACTCGTTCATAACTAGCTGTGGCTCCGGTGTCGG
>DOZC01000050.1:0-3714 GCA_003518205.1 Minisyncoccota bacterium
CTACCATCAGCTCAATTTCCAAATTTTTAAAAATTTTGGCTGATTTAAAAAAGCGTAAATACTCAGCAATAGTCTGAGTCCAGTTTTTGGCAATTAGAGTTTGATTTTGACAAAACACCACGATGATATGTCGACTGGCTTCATTACGCTGAATATATTCCAAAGAAGCATAAAGTTTTTCCGGATTATGGGTAAATAAAATAATTTTGGGTCTAATCACATGTTCAAACCAACCCTCAGCTAATTTATTTAACCACGGCCAATACCTGGAAATTTTGAGTAATGTTTCCAAAATATAATCTCGATAAATCATACTTTGAACTAAAATCACAGCTGGCACAAAATACATGGCAAAATACCAGACATTTTTGGGATCAATTAAAATATTCCCCACAATTCCAGCTATCGTCGCCAGAGCAGCTAAAATTACGAAAATCATTGGTCCTTGATAAGTGCGTTTGAGGTCGGCTCGAGTTTGACGCAAAATTAAATTACCAATGGCAAAAAAAGTCATGACTCCCAAAAAACTAATCGTATAAACTCCGGCTAAAGACAAAAGCTCACCCTTAGTCACTACTAAAATTGATAAACATAACAGACCAAAAGCCACAACAATTCGATGCGTGTTTTGATTTCGAGCTTTTAATTTTGGCAATAACACACTACTGGGCAAACAATGATCCAAGGTCATCCGATAAAGTAAACCTGTGGCACCGACAAAGCTAGCCAACACCGCTCCAGATAGCACCAAAAAAGCATCAATTACCACCAAATATTGTAATCCTCGGCCACCCAACTCAAAAGCTGCCGAGGCTAAAACAAAATCTTTGGCTGAAGCAATCGCTCCCAAATTTAAACTGGCCAAAACCACAAATGTAATTAATGGATTAAAAACCCAAACTCCCATGAGCATATTTCGCAAAGTATTGCGGAAAACTCCAGGTTTTTGTTCTTCCACAAAATTGGCACTACTTTCAAAACCAGAAACTCCCAAAAGCGAAGCCGCAAAAGCTAAAAATAATAGTTTTGCCGCCCCTTGTTCCGCAAATAATTGATTGGTTAAAGCTAAATTTTCCGGAATTCGCCCCCAACCCAAATTGATAATACTAATTAAACCAAAACTCACCAACACTAAAATGGTAAAAATGTGAACTCCAAAAATTACCTGAGCTACTTTAGCACTATCTTTAACTCCTAAAATTGTCAGGATCGTAAAAAAAATAATAATTGCCGCAGTTAAAGGTATTACTGGCACTCCCAGCAATACGGTGTGTAAATAGGCACTGGCGGTTTTAGCTGAAATCACGCTTGTGGCCACATATGACAGAATTGTCATCACACCCGCAATAGCTGCTGGTGATTTACTGGTGGCATTGAGTAAACAATTGTAAGCTCCACCATTCAAAGGCAGAGCCTCAACTACTTCCGTATAAACGTGCTTATAAAAATACAAAACTAGTACTATGGCGAAAAACACAAATGGGGCATATGCCCCAGCATATAAAATCGCAATGCCAGAGACATATAAACATGACGATAAAATATCATTACCAGCAATAGCAGTGGAAGCTAGCTCGGATAATTTGACATGAATAGCTTTGGCTTCAGTTGGCATGATTCTCAAGTATGCAGAATTTTCAGAATCGGTGCAACCAGATGCTTCTGGATCAAAACTTAATCCACCAAGTAAAAATTGCGCGCAACGCCAAAGTGTGCCATAGGTACAAAGGATATGACACCCCTCCCAGCCAATCTAAAAATTTTAACCAGCTAGGCCGGGCTTTCATCGCTAATCTTCGGGCTAGCCAAATAAAACCCAGACTCGCAATACTGGCAAAAACTAGTACTGGAATTTTGGTAAACCGATTGGCCATTAAAGGATCCATACCGTGACGCATGCCATTAACTGCAAAATAAACTGTCCAACCATAGCTAGCTAAAACCCCCAACAATAATGCCCAGCCAGCTCGAGATTTTGATTCCAGCCAAAGTAAAATTGGTTCGAGCTGCAATCCCAACATAAAATACCAAATCCAACTAAACCAAACTCGATATTGAGCTTGGTCAGAAGCATATTGAAGTCGCAGGGCCGTATCAGTTGGAGTTCCCAGCCACCAATACCAAGCCAATTGCCAGACTCCGGCCAAAAGCAATAACCACCAGCCTGAAACTCGTCGACGCAACCAGGCCAAAATCGGAAATAAGATATAGAGTTGAGTTATCAACCACACAAAATATAAGTGATAGTCCACGCTGCCATGAAAAAGTAAATCTAGAAAAGCCGGAGCTCTGCCAGAACCGTGCCACTGAGGTACTACCTGAAGTGCCAGATAAATTCCCGCACTGGCTACCACATAAGCTGGAATTAATTTTTTGAATTGGCTAATGATAACTTCAAATAACCCTGGTTGCCGATCACCATATTTTTGACTCAAACCGTAGGCTGAAACTAAAACATAGAAAGGTACACACCATCTAAAAGACTGATCAATCAATGCAAAAATCACCTGACCTGAGGCACTATTAAAAAACCTAATTGGGATGTTTGATAAAATGTGAATCCCAATCACGGCCAAAACAGCCAAACCTCGGAGCCAAATATAGGCTTTGGCCCCAATTTTGGGAAAAGTTTGAGCTGATTCTTGATCACTTTGCATCACTTTCAGTGTACCTGGAAATCACAGTTTTCAGCAAGAGCTACCATTCACTCTGCCACATACTCCCAGACAAAAACCAGCTAAAAAGCTGGCTGCAACTCATTATGTTTCAGCTTGACGTGTCATTGATAAAACCCTAAGATGACTTTAGTTTAGAGCGTGGAATTGCAGTGAAAATCTGCAGCTGTGCCGCAACGGTGTGCTAAGAGGAAAGAAAAGTTCTTCTAGTAAGCCCGATCTTCGCCTAAATGTTAGTAATTGACGAGCATCAGCCACATTTACCCATGTAGCGATGCTCCCCTGTCAGCGACAGCGGGAGTTTTTTTAAACCTCAGGCTCGGATTTTCACCGATGAACTGAGTCTTAAATCTCTCCTTCTGACAGACGAAAGGTAGTTATGACAGAAATGACTGAATCTCGAAAAATGCATCAGGCTTTTTATGGCCAAGAGGCACCACTCACTCAGATTGGTATTTTCGGAATTGCAGAGGCTCCAGCTCTCATCAATTTTTTAATTCAAGGCGAATTTCAAAAAATCGGCGAGGCTGTTTTACCCCCAGAATTACGACTGATACTCAGTCAGTTGGCGATAACTTTTGGCCAAAAATTCGAAAGTGTCATTGATCATCTCCGAGAAGCTGCTAGCGCTGAATCGCTGCGGCAGTTGTTTGGCACCCCTCAAATTGGAGAAGCTGTTCCGGTAGCTATTCAGCTCACGTCCAAGGCTGAAACAGCTTATGCTCTAGCTCAACAAGAAGCCTCTCGCGCTGCCCAAATTTTAGAACAACTCAAAGCCGAGATTCGCCGAACTATTCTAATTTGGTATCTAGCCGAAGAAGCCAGACATCAGGCCGAATTAACTCGAGCTATAACCATCAAAACAGAGATTACGCAGTTAGGAGTCACTACAGCGCAAGCTAAAACAGACGGCACAAAAGCTGAAACTGCCCTGGATCAAAGATCTCAAAGTCTAAAAGCCAAACTGGAACAACTTCAGATAACCATTACCAAACTTTGGGAGGGTTCAGTAGGAAAAGCTCTAACAACTGCTGAAAAC
>DOZC01000050.1:3869-7879 GCA_003518205.1 Minisyncoccota bacterium
TCCCAAACCACTACCGCCACAGCCAGCCTACCAGAACTTGATTCAAGCCAAGCTATTCCAGTAGTTATTTAAGATATTAATTTCAATTTTTGCTGCCGAGTTAATTTTTTTATCTCGGCCTCTCGTTTGAGCGCTATTGATCGATCAGCGCAGTTTTCTGTATAAACGACACCAATCGGCCGATGACTTCTAGTATATTTAGCACCTGTTCCAGCGGAGTGAGCAATCAATCTTTTTTTCAAATCATTGGTCGATCCAGTGTATAAACTTCCATCGCCACACTCCAAAACATAAACCTGCCAACCTGTTATTTTTGGCGTCATAATTAAACGCATCACTGCTGTGATTTTAATATCGATATTGTTCAGCTTTAAATGGCCCAGTAACTGGAATTCCTAAGTATTTAGCCTGGCCAGAAGTTAGCTGAGTTAAATCTGCTCCCACGTGTTTTAAATGCAAAGCAGCGACTTTTTCATCCAAATATTTGGGCAACAAATGAACCCCAACCGGATATTTCTTGGTAAATAGCTCAATTTGAGCTAAAACTTGATTGGTAAAAGAACATGACATCACAAATGATGGGTGACCCATGGCGCAACCCAAGTTTACCAATCTACCCTCAGCCAATAAAATCACTCGATGGCCATCAGGAAAAGTTAAGACATCAACTTGAGGTTTAACAGTTTCCCGCTGCAAACCTTTGATGGCTAATAAACCTGCCACATCAATCTCGACATCGAAATGACCAATGTTACAAACGATTGCCGTATCTTTCATTTTTTTCAAATGCTCCACTCGAATCACATCTTTGCAACCCGTGGCAGTCACGAAAACGTCCACTTCGCTCACCACCTCTTCGAGTCTTCGAACTTCATAACCCTCCATCGCGGCTTGGAGCGCACAGATGGGATCAACTTCAGTCACTATTACTCTAGCCCCATTGTGACGCAGTGATTGAGCACTACCTTTACCGACATCGCCAAAACCAGCCACCAAGGCTACTTTGCCGGCCAACATTACATCAGTGGCTCGTCGAATCCCATCCACCAGAGACTCACGACAACCATACAAGTTGTCAAACTTAGATTTGGTCACACTATCATTAACATTGATGGCTGGAAGTTTCAGTTTGCCAGTTGTCATCATTTGATACAAATGATGTACCCCAGTGGTGGTTTCCTCCGAAACTCCTTTGAGTTGTGGTAATAAATTTGCGTGTTTTTCATGCACTAGGGCAGTGAGATCGCCGCCGTCATCCAGTAGGAGATTAGGGCCAACTACTTGGCCTTTTTTATCAGTGAAAAGTAAAGTTTGTTCGGTGCACCACCAATACTCCGCTTCGGTTTCGCCTTTCCAGGCAAAAACTGGCACTCCCGTCGCAGCTATGGCAGCGGCAGCATGATCTTGAGTTGAAAAAATATTACAGGACGCCCAGCGCACCTGCGCTCCCAGCGCTATCAAGGTTTCGATTAAAACCGCAGTTTGAATCGTCATGTGCAACGAGCCGGCAATTCGAGCTCCCTTAAGAGGTTTTTTGGCGCCAAACTCAGAACGCAATGCCATGAGCCCAGGCATTTCTTTTTCAGCCAAAGTTATTTCCCTCCGACCCCACTCTGCCAAGGTTAAATCTTTAATTTTATAATCTGTTTTCATAATTTAATTCCTTTATTTCATGCCACGGGACATGATGACCATAAGCGATTTGATGCCTCAAGTCAATCTCGGCTCGGGAATAACGATGATTCTGAGTGCCCGTCGCCTCAACTGCAAAAGCCGCCCCCGTGGCTCCCAATCGAGCCGCCGTTACCAAATCCCAACCCCTGATAAATCCAAACAAAAAACCCGCCCGAAAAGCATCTCCGGCACCGGTGGGATCGACTGCCTTGGCTGACACTGCTTTAACTTTGACTTTCGTCCCAGAAATGCCAGCCCGATCATAAATCACACAACCCTGTTCCCCCAAAGTTACAACTGTAATTGGGACTAATTTTAAAATCTCAGCCTGAGTCAGACCAGTTCTTTGTTGCAGCAGTGAAAACTCATATTCATTCAAAATTAATACTTCCGCCACTGCCAAGCCTTGTTTGATAACTTTTGGATCTAAACTCGCCACTTGTTGACCTAAATCAAATACTAGTCGCAGCTTCTGATCTTGAGCCTCAGTGATTTGAATTGCCATTTGAGCCGGATCATGAGCCGACAAAACCACCAAAATTGACTGGTCGGAAAATTGGTTTAATGTCAAAGTTTGCGCCTCAGCCATAGCTCCGGGATAAAAACCCCCGATCTGACACCCAGCTTTATCTGTCAAAACCGTAAAACTAGCCGTCGGTAACTCTGAAACATGGCACCGCGACACATCCAAACCCTGTGCTGCTAATTGATCTAAATAGGCTTTTTGATCATCTCCAATTGCCGCCAATAATATGGGTTTTTCTCCCAACAACCCCAAGTTATAACCAATATTGGCCGCAATCCCTCCCCGAGAGCGATCTAGTCGTGATAAAAGCACTGATAAAGATAAAGATTTGAGCTGAGCGGGCGACAATTGCTCCGCCAACAAACCCTCAAACCGCATGATTTGATCCACTGAAATTGAACCGGTGAGCACAAGTTGTGGCAGCTTTACGGAAGTTTTTGTCATCGGCCTAGTGTAACTTATTTTTGGTCTTACGAAACATTAAAATTTGTTATTTGTTCAGAAACAAAAATAACTCCACCATAATTTCCGCAATAATCATCAAAATCGTCAAAATAAGTTGCGTCAAAGCGGTTGTCATCTCCAGTCGGAACAAGAAGTCCCGACTTTGGAACAAGTGACTCGGCTCCTTTTAAATCTTTTTCGCTCAAACGTTTATATACAATTGGTAAATAAGTGTTGGGTAACAAATCATTTAGTTTGGGATACGATAAATCTAAAATTGGATGAAAGCTGGCATCATTTAAATTACTTATGTGGTGAGAACCTAAAATAGCTAAAGTCAGCTCATCTGGATTTTTTTTTGATATTTGGAATATTTTTTCATGAATTTTTTTATCCCTACTTGCTTTCATTTCAAATGGATTTAACGCTTGTAAAATTGCTTTCCAATTCCCATCTACGCAATGTATTTTAATTTTTTTTCTCTGTGCCAAATTCACAATTTCTACCCAGTCATTTTTTTGCCATAATTTTGGAAATGCTTTAATAAGTGCAGATAAATCTCCAGACACCATGAATTCGTCAATTGCTGACTGATGTTTGTATTGAAATTCCAAAGCTAAATGTCTTAATGGCCTAGGCGCTTCATCAGAAAGTCGGGTAATTATTTCTATCTCGCTAGTTCTACATCCTGAAAAAAAATGATGTTCTCCAAATCCAATTGTCCTAATTTTATTAGCAGTTGCACTGCGTATAAAATCTGTAGGATCAATACCGTCTTTTTTAACCTTGTCAATTATTTCCCCAATCGTATGATATCGCTCAACACCACGGGTGTTTTCTCTGGTAAATTTTGGCTTGCGTCTGTATTCAGGTCGAATTTTTTCCATATTATCATCATTCAAAATATCAGCTTAAATCTTAACTCTGATGAAATAAAACTCGCTAGCTTGATCACCCAATGCCTCAAACTTATGGTTTGAATTAGCTGGAATGATAATCACGTCCTCCGGATGATACTCAACAACTTCATTTTGCCAATAAAACTTGCCGCTACCCTTTAACACAATGCCTAATTCGTCATACTGCTCGTGTTTGTGCCAATCCCATTTTTCCCCAGCTTTAAGAGTACCTTTAGTCAGAGCATCAATATTGTTCCCAACAAGATCTGCTTTTGTAGCCAAAGTTTGCCTCGAACCAAGAATGCCATGAATACTTTCAAAGGGAATTTTTGAAATATTAATAAGTTTAAACTTTTTAACCACAGTTTGATTTTAACTCAATTTTGACTCTGCGAAGCATCAAGTTTTATTATTGCTGTTTTGAGCAAGTTTTGAACATTAATCGGAAAAAGCTTTTTTATTCAATC